>CAKZNJ010000113.1 GCA_937129505.1 uncultured Anaerolineae bacterium
AGGCAATCCCAAGGGAATCCACACCTTGGAAGACCTTATGCGATCAGATGTGCGCTTTATCAACCGCAACCGCGGTTCTGGCACTCGAATTTGGCTCGAAAAAGCCTTGCACCAAGCGGGCATCGACCCTGCCCACATCCAGGGCTTTGACAACGAAGTCAACACCCATGATGAAGCCGCAGGATGGGTCTATAGCGGTAAAGCCGACGTCGCTCTCGGATTACAATCCGCTGCCGCTCGCCATCAACTCGATTTCATTCCCCTTTTTGAAGAACGATATGACCTGATTCTCGAAGAACAGCGTCTAGAAGAGCTGAGAATTCTGACCGACAAGCTCACCAACCAAGCCTTTCGGAAGAAGATCGCTCAACTACCCGGTTATAATCCCCGTCAGACGGGGAATTCGATTACCCTAGCCGGATTCTAAGAAGCCAACCGATGACCTTCGTTTTGCCTTCTTTCCCTTCCTTTGACAGACTTCGGCGGTGCTGGAAACTTTGTTTGATCGTCGTTATCGGCAGCGCCTGTAACCTTGCTCCTGAAATCCCATCATCCTTATCCACCCCTCAAGCGGCTAACGACAGGTCAATCAATCCATCCTATCCCCCTTCTGTCGAAGCATCTCACCCAGCCCTACAGGGCGATAAACCTCTGCTCCTCGCTACCACAACCTCGACCCAAGACACGGGTTTGCTCGACCTTCTCGTACCCTTATTCGAATCCCAGACAGGCATAACTGTAAAGACAATCGCCGTAGGCACGGGTCAAGCCATCCAATTGGGGATGAAAGGCAACGCCGATGTATTACTCGTTCACGATCCCTCTTCTGAAAAACAATTCATGACCGCGGGATTTGGCAAAGACCGAGTTTTGGTCATGCATAATGAGTTTATCCTCGTTGGACCAGCGCACGACCCCGCCGCAGTGAAGGGTAAGACGACTCATCAGGCTCTGCAAGCCATTGCCGAGGGAAACGCTCCCTTTATCTCGCGCGGCGATGACTCAGGCACACATAAAATGGAAATCAGTTTATGGCGCAAGACAGGGCAAAGCCCTCAAGGCAAAACTTGGTATATCGAAACCGGCCAAGGCATGGGGCCTTCATTGATTATCGCCTCCGAAAAAGGAGCTTATATCCTGACCGATCGCGCTACCTTTCTGGTCTACCGGGACAAAGTCAACCTTCAAGTTATGGTCGAAGGGGATCCAGCCTTGTTGAATGTCTATCATGTGATCACCGTCAATCCAGAGATGTACCCGCAAGTAAACTACGAAGGAGCTTTGGCATTCCTCCGCTTTTTGGTTAGCCCCGAAGCCCAAAAAATGATCGGCATGTATGGCATTCAAGAGTTTGGACAACCGCTTTTCGTCCCTGACGCAGGGAAGAGCGAGTCTGATCTAGGATTGGAATAGATGAGTAACGAGCTGAGCGAAGTCATCCAGATCACGCTTCTTTCTCTCCAAATCAGCGGTGCAGCGACGCTGATCAGTTTATTCATTGGCTTGCCGCTGGGAACATTCTTGGCGTTGAGTAATTTCATGGGGCGGCAACTGCTGCTCAGTTTAGTGAACACTGGTATGGGCTTGCCTCCAGTAGTGGTAGGGTTGTTTGTCGCCATGCTACTGTGGAGATCGGGTCCGCTGGGGAACTTAAATTTGATTTACACACCCACAGCCATTGTTATTGCTCAGGTGATCATCGCTGCTCCGGTTGTCACTGGGTTAACCGCCTCTGCCCTACAATCCCTGGACCCGCGATTGCGCCTCCAACTACTAGGTCTTGGGGCTTCGCTTTGGCAAATGGTTTGGGAACTTTGGCGGGAGGCGCGCCTTCCTCTTCTAGCGGCATTGATGGCTGGCTTCGGAGCGGTTATCTCTGAAATTGGCGCCAGCATGATGGTGGGGGGCAACATCCGCTATCAGACGCGCGTTTTAACCACCGCGATTGTCCTAGAGACAAGCAAGGGCAATTTCGAATTTGCTGTCATCCTTTCGATCTTGCTCTTAATCCTAACCTTTTCTATCAACTGGGCATTGACCCGTATCCAACAACGCAGAGCTAGACAATGAATTTGGTCGAATTGCGCGACTTTTCCCTGCGTAGGGGTGAACGAAAAGTCCTTCATATTCCCCAACTCGACATCAAACAAGGTGAGATTTTAGCCATTGTCGGACCCAACGGCGCTGGAAAATCCACCCTCTTGCTTGCCTTAGCTGGCTTGATTCGCCCCCAGCAAGGCACTCTGCGCTTTGCCGGGCGGGAGCTCTCGCTGTGGAAAGAGCTTGACTATCGCCGACAGGTAGCCCTTGTGCTCCAAGAGCCGCTTCTCTTCGACCTGACAGTCCTCGAGAATGTGCTGATGGGCTTGCGCTTTCGCGGCATAGAGAGAGGCCCAGCTCAGCAAGCAGCGTATCAATGGCTTGAACGATTGCAGATTACCCACTTGAGCGAAAGGCGGGCGATCTCACTCTCGGGAGGTGAAGCCCAACGGGTCAGTTTGGCGAGAGCCTTTGTTTTGCAACCGCAACTTCTCTTGCTGGATGAACCTTTTGCTGCCCTGGACCCCCCAACCCGCGCTGCGCTGCTGCGCGACCTGCGATCTCTTCTCAGCGAAAATCAATTCACCACCGTTTTCGTCACCCACCATTTAGGGGAGGCAGCCTTCTTAAGTGACCGCCTCGCCGTCCTGATCGATGGCATATTGAGACAAGTCGGCACGCCGGAGCAAATTCAAAAACAACCTGAGGATAAGGCAGTAGCAGATTTTGTCCATCACCTAACCGCTACGAATGGGATATACTATCCCTAATTCTAAGAGAACATCAGAGAGAAACCCATGAAAACAACCTTTATCCTCGTCCGCCATGGTCAAACCGAGTGGAATCGCATTGAACGCTTTCGTGGCCGCGCTGACGTTCCTTTAAACGAGACCGGCTTAAAACAAGCCGCTGCAACGGGCCAACGCGTAGCCAAAGAATGGCAGGTCAGCGTCATCTATTCCAGCCCCCTTTCTCGAGCAGTGCGCACCGCTGAAGCGATCGCCATGCACTACGATTTACCCGTTCTACCTCACCCCGGCATCATTGACATCGACTACGGTGACTGGCAAGGTCTCACGCCTGAAGAAGTCGCGCAACGCTGGAAAGATGAGCTCGATTTGTGGTATCACCAACCTCAACGCTGCCGCATCCCAAACGGTGAAAGTTTAGACGATTTACGCCAGCGCGGGCTGAATGCTATCCGGAATTTAGCAGAGCAACATGCTGGCAAAAGCATTGTTCTGGTGGGGCATACGGTGATCAACCGTGTGCTACTGCTGGCTATCTTGGGCTTGGGAAATGAGCGTTTTTGGTATCTGCGCCAGGACACCTGCGCCATCAACGTCTTTGAGAAAGAGGATAGCGATTACACGCTGGTTAGCCTGAACGACACCTGTCATTTGAACCATTTGCGCTAGCAAGGGCTTGTTCACCAGCCTCCATCGCAGGAGTGTCTTCATTTTTGCCCGGCGGTCAACTGGATAAGCCGACCACCTGCCCTTTGCCATTGCCAAGAGTGATCAATCTGGCTACAATAGCGTTATGTCTTGGAACTATCTGGGGAATGAAACAGCGGTAGCTCTACTGCGTTCCCATGTCGCCCAAGGATGCCTACGGCAGGCATATTTGTTCAGCGGACCTAGCGGAGTGGGACGGCGCACCCTTGCCCTGCGCCTCGCTCAAGCCGCCAATTGTCTAACCCCCCCGCAAGCGGGCGATTTCTGTGGTGCCTGCCGCCCTTGCAAATTGATTGCCGACATGCGCCACCCCGACTTAGAGGTCGTTGAAGCAGAACAGCGCAGCGGTGTCCTGCGTGTGGAACAAATCCGAGAGTTGCAACACCGCCTCTCCCTCGCTCCTTACGAGGCAAGCTATCGCGTTGCTCTGCTCCTACGCTTTGAAGAAGCCAACCTAAACGCCCAAAATGCCCTCTTGAAAACGTTAGAAGAGCCCCCGCAGAGAGTGTTGATCTTCATCACCACCGAGGATAGCGAAAGCCTGTTGCCGACAATCGTCTCACGCTGCGAGGTGATCCACCTTCGTCCGCTCCCCCCAACAGTGCTCGCTCAAACTCTGATTGAAACGCAGGGAAGCGAACCCACTTTTGCCTCCCAAATTGCTCGACTTTCGGGAGGACGACCTGGGCTCGCCCTGCAACTGCTCCACCAACCTGAAAAACGCCAAACACAACAGCGGATAATCGAACAGCATCTCGCTTTGCTCAGCGCCTCCTATCTTGACCGTTTTGCTCTAGCCGAACGGCTTGCCAAAGAAAAGTCTAAAGCGGAAATCGTATCCCTCCTTGAATATGGCTTCGTATTTTGGCGGGATGTGCTCCTCTGCGCCTGTGGAGATCACAACCACCTAACTTATCAGGAGTTGCTTGAACCTTTGATGGATATTGCTGCCCAACTCGGCTCTGCTGAGAGCCTGCAAGCCCTCAGTCGCCTGCGTCAGACCTTGGATCATCTGCAGGGAAATGTCAATGTTCGCCTAGCGCTTGAAGTGCTCTTTCTCAATTTGCCGCGCCTGCGCTTTTCCAGCCCCGCCTCGCAAGTCTCTTTGGAAACTCCCCAAATTTGATAAAACACGGTTGCATTTCTGTCAGGTAAGTGTATAATTTGTAAAGCGCAAAGGATGGCTGTCCTTTTTGTAATGTATTTTTATCCCCTGTCATCTGTGGAGAAGCCCGCCAATGGAAGAAGAACGATACACAAAGATGATTTTTACATCGAGTGAGTTGCTCTATATTATTGCCTCGATGGGTTTGTCATCGAGCCTGATGCTCTCCAACCCCTACAAGGGCTTTTCCAAAGAGGCACTGCAACAGGAAATCATCAAAGGACGCCGCGCTTTAGAAGAAAAACGCATGTTAGAGCGAAGCGTTAACCAAGGTTGGGAATTGGACGGGCGCATCACTGCTTTGATGAATGTGATCGCCAAAGCCGACTACACCCTCTCCATCGTAACCCTGAAAGCCCCCGCCAGCTTTACCCAAATTACCTACTTCTTCATGAAGAACCAAGCCATTTCCATGAGCCAAGAAAGCCGCTACTACCATATGGGGATCTATCAAGGGGAGAAAGCCGTCCTCAATGTTCTGTTGACCATACTCGGTGTTGCCCAACAACTGTCCCAGAACGCAACCCCCATCCGCCTACCAACCTCTAACTTTTCCAACCTGATCTTTACCATCTGGCGCGACCCCCAAAATGCCGAAGCCAACCTGCGCCAAGCAGGCTTGACCGAGCAAGAAGCCAAGAGCAGCGCAGCAGTGATTACCAAGTGTGAAACGGTCTCCGTGCTGACCCCGGAATTCAAAGAACAACCCACTGCGCATTTACGCCGCAGTTTCCTGTTGAGCGGCAAAACTTTCCTCTTCTGGGGCGAAGCGGAGTCCCCCACCAGTGAGTACATTGAGCTCACCCCCTTGCCCTTTTCTCACACTGCCATCACCAAAGCTCCGGATTACGATGAAACGATCATTTTCGACCCTACCACGCCCAATGTGACCGCCAACGTCATCCGCCTGATCAAACGCGGCGAGTTCAAAGCGATAAAACCATCTCAACAAGACACGATTTTCCAGTAAGGATACTTATCTTCTCCTAATCGTCCCCTCCTTGACATGCCATTTTGGCGAATGGTATGATGAGAGCATGTATCTGCGCGGAAGTAAATGGAGTGTGCGAGGCCGCCCACGGCGCCGATCCAATCCCTTTCTCATCACCCTGCTCTTGGGGATGATCGGCGTTGCCTTGTACTTTAATCAGGTCGTCGTACCAGCGACCCCTCCCTTATTTATCCCCACCGCAACCCCAACGCGCAGCCCCGAATCCTACCTAAATGAAGCTGCGCAGTTGTATCAAGAAGGGCGGTTGTTACAAGCGATTAACGCTTACAAAGAAGCCATTGTGGTGGACCCCTACAACACTGCTACCTACGTCACTTTGGCACGGCTACAGGTGTTTGCCGGTCAATATGAGGAGGCGATCACCAATGCCCAAAATGCCCTGCTCAAGAACCCCAACAATGCCCTCGCCCACGCCGTTCTGGGTTGGGCGCAGAGCTTCACCGGCGATTATCTCTCGGCAGAAGCTTCACTCAAACGCGCTCTGGAACTCGACCCCAACAGCGCCTTGGCTCATGCTTATTATGCGGAAGTTCTGGTTAATAAAGGACAATATGATGATCTAGACAAAGCCATCGAGGAATCGCGCATCGCCATGCAATTGGATCCCACTCTCTTAGAGACCCGACGGGCGCGCGGCATCGTTTTGCTGAACACAGGCAGAGAGAACCTAGATGCAACGATCACTGAGTTCAAGGCGGCCATTGCCATCAACCCAAAAATCGCCGACTTACATCTCTACCTCGGTTACGCTTACCGCATCAAAGGCGAGAATGACTTGGCAGTTGAAGAGCTTTTAGTCGCTTACTCCCTAAACCCCAAGGATTGGACTCCCTTAGCCGAAATCTCACTGGCTTACGCAAACATAGGTCAGTATGGCAAAGCTTCTCAATACGCTGAACAAGCCATGAAGGTCGAGCCGACTAACCCCAAACTGCACGGCACGCTGGGAATCATGTATTATCGGAACGGGGAAATATCCAAAGCGGTCAAAGAGCTAGAGCTTGCCGTGCGCGGCGGCACAATGGAGGATGGCACAGTGGTGCAGGGGATGCCGCTGGATTACGGCACTGTAGCTCAGGTTTATTGGTTCTACGGTTTCGCCCTCGCCAGAACAAATCGCTGCGCTGAGGCGGTACAGGTGTTCCAAGCCTTGATCAACGGTGTGCCAGCTGATCCCTTAGCGGTTGAAAACGCGAACGCCGGGTTGGAATTATGCCTCGAGCAGAGCGGCAAAGTTACCCCTGAACCCAATCCAACGCCGACACCTTAGGGCAGACAGGCTTGTAAATTATGGCTGACGAACTGCTGACCCGACGTCCCCTTTTCCGAGAAAGGAAAGCTGCGCTCAATCCCTACCGTATCCTGTTCTTGGTTGTTTTAATCTTAGCCTCGATTTGGGTGTGGCGAGGGGT
>CAKZNJ010000114.1 GCA_937129505.1 uncultured Anaerolineae bacterium
GGGTTACCCCTGCAACGCTTTTCACCGACTGCATAATCGCCTCAACTACTTCGGGCCGCCTGGCTTCAGAAAAATTGGGGACGCATTCCACCAAAGCTTTGGGCATATCAGCTTCCTTTCGAGCGGAGATAGATTATGAACAAAACCAGCGGAATTATACTCTGGATGAAAATCTTTCGCAGTTTTCCCTTTCAGGCAGCACCGAAAGTCCTGGGTAGAAATTCCCCGAGAGTTATGGTTGCCGCTTTCGATCGCCCAGCCACCGGAATAAGGTTTGGGTTGGCAAACTCACCGGCATTGCAAATCAGCAAGAACGATAGGAAATCAAGGTATAATTAATTCAAGAGAGTCTTTCGAAAATCACCCGTGTCCTGGTTTGCACTCTGCCTAAGCCAGTCCAGGGCAAGCCTTTCAACATCCCCTAGCCCCCATTATCCGTTCTTGCAAACCGATTGTAACACCCGCGTGAGATAGAAGGACGGCTCAGGTAAAGGATTTCTCGATGGTAGAGGAGAGCTTTTCATCCCATCTTCTAAAAGCTCACCTTTTGGGACACTTCGAGCTTTGGCGCGCCAATGAGTTGCTGCCTCCCCTCGCCACTCGAAAAACCCAGTCTCTCCTAGCTTTTTTAATTTTCCACCGCGAGCGAAGCCACAGCCGCCAAGAGCTTTCCACGCTCTTCTGGGGCGATTGTGACGAGACCCACGCCCTTCATTCATTAGCTACTGCCATCTGGCGCATCCGAAAGCTCTTGGGGGAAGAATATCTGTCCGCCAATTCAGTTTCCGTTCAGTTCAACCCCTGTGCTCCGTTTTGGTTGGATGTAGCTGACTTCGAGAGTCAATTACAGCAGGCGAGCATCGCATGGAAAAATTCGCTGCCCTCTGCAATTGACCATCTAGAAAAGGCAATAACTCTCTACCACGGTGACTTTCTGGAAGGTTTTTACGACGATTGGTGCCTCGATGAACGTTATCGTCTGGAAGCGCTCTATCTCAATGGGTTGAGTCAATTAATTGAGTGGTATGAGCAAGAAGGCAATACAGGAGCAGTGCTAACCTTCACCCAGCAATATCTTGCCCGCGATCCTCTGATGGAACATATTCATCTATCGGCCATGCGAGCCTTCGTGCAGAAAGGGGAGCTGACCAGTGCACGCAGGCAATGGCAACGCTGTTGCGAAATCCGCTACCAAGAACTTCATCTCCCCCCTTCGCCAGAAATGCTTGAACAAGCGCGGCGAATTCTCGGTCACCTGTTCACCGTTCCCGTCCTCGATGACTTTTCTCCAGCAAAGCAGAAACCCGCCCCGTTGAACCTTGAGCGCTCACCCTTCGTGGGGCGCACAAAAGAACTGCGTTATCTAACCACCCTATGGGAACAAGCCATGCAAGGACGAGGGAGGACGGTCTTTGTTGTGGGAGAATCTGGGGTCGGCAAAACGCGCCTTGTCGAAGAATTAACTTCCTTTGTGTATTGGAGCGGCGGCATCACGGCGCAGGGAAATTGTTATGAGCCAGAGCGGGGATTACCTCTCCAACCGATTCGGGAAGTGCTGCAGAGCCTCTTTGCAAAGGATATCACGGTGTTCGAGGAAATCTGTGATTGGGAGCGCAGCGAATTAGCTCGTCTTCTTCCAGAGCTGAAGATTCGCTCGACTAAAACAGAACTTCTGCCTATCCTCCATGCAGAACAGCAAACTATTCTGTTTCAGTCAATGCTCTCCTCACTGCGTTATTTTTCCAGACGAATTCCTCTACTCCTTGTGATCGAAGATCTGCATTGGGCAGCCGATACCACCTTGGCTGCCTTGAACTATATCGCCCGTCAGATTTGTTCTACTCCCATATTGATCAGCGCCACCTTTCGCCCAGAAGAGCTCAATCAAGGATGCAAGCTTGAGAGAATGGTGGGTCAGCTTGTTCGCGAAGAGATGGCAAGTGTCTTATCGCTTGAACCTCTATCCAAAGAGGCAGTAAGGGAACTGGTCGATCGCATGGAGATCGTTCCGCCCAATAGCGACTGGCTGGAGCGTTTGTACGCTCATACAGAAGGTAATGCTTTTTATACAATCGAAACCCTGCGTGCGTTGGGGGATGTCTCTTCGGCAGAAAACACCTTTCCGGTACCAAAAAGCGTTCATGACCTCATTAGAGGCCGTTTAGGAGAATTATCTCCGCTGGCAAGCAAACTGATCGCTTACGCAGCAGTTGCCGGGCGGAGTTTTGACTTCGATCTGATCCGTCTTGCAATCAATGTTGACGAAGACCTAGCTTTAGAGAAGGTGGAGGAGTTGTTACAAAAAGGGTTCTGGCGCGAGGGAAGCAGCAGTGCAAAAGCGGACTATGAATTTAGCCATCAGATTGTCCAAGAGGTCGTTTATAACAGCATTCATCATCGCCAGCGAAGGCACGTGCATCACCGCATCGGCGAGATTCTCGAAAGTCTATCCCCAGAGCAAACCCTCAATGCGGGTTTATTAGCTTTCCACTTCTACTCAGGCGGAGACTTAAAGAAAGCTCTGGATTATCACCAATTGGCAGCCGAGAGAGCAAATAGCGTGTTCGCCTGGCAGGAAGCAGAGCACCATCAAAGGCGAGCCTTGGAAATCATTTCCAGCTTAGACCCTGATCTTTCGCAAGGCGATTACCGTGATCTATACGCCACGGTGCTTGCCGAGCAAGCTAAATTACATTTCCTTCGTGGTCATCTCAGCGAGCGCGATGATGATTTGAAAACACTCCATGATTTGGCAAGCCGAAACCCAGACAAGCATTTGCACTTACAAGACCTGCTGAACCAAGCCTGCTATCACAACTTAGATGCTTGCTACGACTTAGCCATTGAAGCGGCGCAAGAGGGAATTGCTCTGGCTGAAAAACTTGGCGACACAGCAAAACGCAATTACTTAATCTCTCAGCTTGCCTTTGCTTATTATTTTTTGGGTAAACCGCAGAACGCTCTCAACGTTGTCAAAGCAGTGCTCGATTTGATTCCAGATGACGACTGCGAATCCCGCCGACATATCGTCCATATTCTCGGTTATGTGCATTTTCATCTCGGCAACTATGCGATAGCTCTTGATTATCAACAAGAAGCATACCGCCACCATCAGCAACTTGGAGATTTTAACGGCATGGCGTGGGCAGGGCTGGATATCGCAGCCAATTATATGCAAATGGGTTGCCTGAGTGAGGCAGAGCAAGCCATCACCGAACACTTAAGCTTAGCCCATCGGATGGGGGCGCGCTCTGCTGAATCTTACGGGCTGAATCAACTGGGCACTTTGAACTTAAAAAGAGGTTATTATCAGACGGCTGTGCAGATCTTTGAACATTCTTTGTCTCAACAGGAAGGACTGCGCACCGAACACGGACGTATTGCCGCTCAGTTGGGGATGGGTTTTGCTTATTATCACCTCGGCGCTAATCCAGAAGGGCGGAGATTCTTAGAAATGGCAATTCAAGCTGCCCGCCAAATCGGTCATCGGCGCCGCTTGGTGGAGGCTTTGATCGGACTGGGGTTGATCACATTACGCAGCGGCGATAGTTCAGAGGCCGTTTGCCACCTGAGCGAAGCGGTACAAACAGCACGCGAAAGCCAATCGTTGGGCAACCTCGCTCCATGTCTAGCAGCCCTGGCGCGGTCGTATCGGAAGCAGGCAGAGTTTGAAACAGCACGAACATGTGCCTCAGAAGCGGTGCTAATTTCGCGTCAATTGGAATTGTTTGTCTGTGAGATGTGGGGGGAATTGGAGCTTGGGCTTCTCGAACTAGTTAGAGGGAACCTTGATACCGCTCTCGCTCATACCCATCGCTCCATTGAGCTGATCCCTCATGGGGATGATGGTTGGATTGGTAGAGAACAGGTACACCAAGCCCATGCTTTAATTCTGCGTGCGCTTGGCCGTCCCATTGAAGCCAATGAGCAGGATCGGTTGGCAGATCAACTGATTGCAGCAAAAGCCGCCGCAATCACTGAACCGAGTTTGCGCATCAGCTTCCTAAGCTCGGTCCAGTGCAATCTTTGAACGGAACAAAATCGGTCTTTTGATAGTTTTTTGATACCAGCTTGATAAACTGCCCCTAGAAAGGGCAGTTTTTTGATGATCCGCCCGAGGAGTCATGGGTAAACCAATCGAACAACCTCAGAACACCTTTGTCATCCGTTTTTGGAGGGAGTGGCAGGGTGGAGGTTCAGATCGGACGGCGGGGTGGCGAGGTCGCATTGAACACATCCAGAGCGGCGAAGGGATCGCGTTTTACGAGCCGCAGGAAATCCTTGCCTTTATCGGACGTTTTCTCCATCGCCTACCACCCCCGCATTTAGAGGAAAACCATCAGCAATCAAAGGATCAATGATTTTGAAATGAGGCAGATGAAAAATACTTGATGTGAAACCGATGGAGAAAGGCTGTACCTCTACCAATGATCAGACAGGAAGCCAGAACGTTAGAGATGGATTTGGATGTGGGTAAGTGGGAAACCCGGAAGTCTCCCCTTTAATGTTTCCAGAAAGAAGGAAAACTTGAGCAAAAGATTGTTTTTCTTGATCCTCTTATTCGCCTTAGGGTTTTTTCCCATCTCTTTGGGTTGGTCACATGCGGAAGGACAAGCAGCTCTTCGACCTAATTTTTCGTTGCAATGGCTTCAACTAAGAACGTCCCCTGCAGACGCCCTTGCCGATTGTACCATTCCGACCCAAAACTTTCCGATCAGCGGCAATACCGTACTCTGCCCCGGCACGTATAACCTCCCCGACCCGGAAGGCGATGGCGCTTTGATCATCGCGGACGATAATGTGTGGCTTGATTGCAATAACGCCAAACTGGTTGGCAACAATAAAGTCGGCGTGGGCATTTATGTTGGCAACCGTCACAAGGTGAACATCCGCGGTTGCACAGCTTCGTTTTACACCGTAGGCATCCTTGTCGCCTCCGCCACAGAAACGGTCGTGGTCGGCAATGAGCTAACCGATAATGTCATTGGCTTGCTGGTTGAAGAGTCCAGTGCCACAGCGATTGGACGCAATTTTACCGGCTACAACCGTGATGGGATCATCCTCTCTTTTTCCGATGATTCCACACTCGAAGAAAACATCTCTTGTAGCAACCAAGAAGCAGATATCCGGCGTTACAACGGGAATAACAACAGCGGTGAAGATAATGAGTGCGATCATGCCATTGATTGGAACGACGAAGGTCAAAGGGGATGCACTTTTGCCTGTGGTATCTGCCGTGACACAGACCATGATGGGCACTGCGATGCTTCCGATAACTGCCCCATTAATTACAACCCCAACCAACTGGATAGCGATGGCGATGGAAAGGGAGATGTTTGTGATAACTGCCCAAACCATGCCAACGCCAATCAGGCGGATCAAGATTTTGATGGAGTCGGTGATCCTTGCGATAACTGCCCTACGACCAGTAACCCCAATCAAGAAAATAGCGACGGGGATTTATTCGGAAATGCCTGTGACAACTGTTATTGGGTGACCAACCCCGACCAAAAAGACGATGACTCAGATGGTTTTGGTAACGTCTGCGATAACTGCCCTAAGATTTATAACCCCGTCCAACATGATTACGACACAGACGGCGTGGGAAATTTATGCGACAACTGCGTCTTGACCGAAAACAGCGATCAAGCCAATGCCGATGGAGATGGGCGAGGCAATGCTTGTGACAATTGTTGGAACAAGTCTAATCCTTTGCAGGAAGATACCGATCTGGATTGCAATGATGTCAAGGGAATGGCAGGCTTTTACGATTGGTCCAAGGACAAATGGCTCCAAGACCCACGCTGTGGAAATGCCTGCGACAATTGCCCAAACCACGCCAATGCTTCCCAAGAAGATCGAAATAAGGATGGTCAGGGAGACGACTGCGATTGTGACGATAAATGGTGGAGCAAAAACGAAACGGCCATGGATTGTGGGGGAGTCTGCGCTCCTTGTAAAGGGACCTGCTTTCCTATCTTAACCCACGGCGATCCAAAAGACAAACTCGACATCCTGATCTCTTTCAGCAACGATTATGCCAATGCTGCTGCCTTTCGAGGGGATGCCCTCGCGACCATTGCCCAATTTTCTTATGCAGATGTGATCACTCAAACGCTTTCCCGCTTTAATTTTTGGTATGTCAATCAAAAGGGCTGGGTCAGTGTAAAAAACACGGATTGTTCTTGGACTGCACCCAGCAGATGGCAATTGGATTGTCCCCATGCCGAGATAGGCAGCTTGATACACATCAACCCTTGTCGCGACTATGCCGAATCAGGCTTCTATTCCTTTGAGTTATCAGAAGCAAGTTTTGTTCACGAAATCGGCCATGCCGCTTTCTTGCTGCAGGATGAGTATGATGATAACCCAAAATGTACCACAAAATATAGCAAGTGCTCCGGAAACTACTGCAATATCTTTGACAGCCTCGATTCATGCAAGAAAAACTCCACCAATCCCGACAAATGTGCTCAATTTACGACGTGCCAAGGGGGATGGTGGAAATCTCAACCCCCTGGCACGATAATGGACAGCGGCTCGATCAAGTGGGGGCCTGATGCCGAACGGCAGGTGTGGGATATTCTCAGCCATTACACCGCCAATATCAACCTTCAAGCTCTCCAACAGTATAGTCCGCAGAAGGCTATCGTCGCCTACTTCCATTACGATGGTCTTACGCTTTCGATGACGGAAGCGGCTATGTTGTACGGCGATACGCCACAGCGATTCCAATTGCGAGGGCATCTGCGGTGGGAATTGACCGACGCCAGAGGAAATGTTCTCGATGCCTTTTTCCTCGACGATCCGCGCTATCGCCGTTATTACCCGACAGGCGGCGAGCTGATGGCAGAGGCAGATTTCGGGGTGGTCATCCCGTTTCTCGACCATCTGCGCTCGCTGCGCGTTTTCCGACCAGAGGAGCAACAATTGTTAGCCATAGTGAGTCTTGAGCAAATCATTCGAGATTTTTGTGCGGAGCATTTAGCTGATCTACAATGCCAAACTTGGTTGGTTGAGAATTGGATCTTTCTGCCGTTGATTATCCGCTGAAAGACTCTAAGGAGGAGTGTCCACTCAGCCTGTTGAGCGACACTTGATCACCACAAACATTTGGAAAATATTTTTATTCTAAAGGAGGAACAATGTTTACCCATAAAAAAACGATGATAGTTGTGGCAATCGCCGCTGTGTTGCTTCTAGCAGCAGCATTCTCCCCCAGCATTGGGCAGACGGTTGCACAGAGTCAAACAGGAGAGTCTCTTCGTTTAGCCATTCCCTATTCCGCCAGCCTCCTCGACGAGCAAGGCAATGCAATCGGAGAGGGATTCTATGATTTTCGCCTTGCTTTATATGACTCTGAGACAGGGGGCAGCTTGCTCTGGTCAGAAAGCCAAGAGCAGGTACAGGTCAAAAACGGGAATTTTACCCTGCTTTTGGGGAGCGTCATGCCAATGCCCAAGCAACTCTTTTCCGGTCAAGAGCTTTGGTTAGCCATAGAGCTGCGCGGTCCAGGGGAGCTCAATTACACCTT
>CAKZNJ010000115.1 GCA_937129505.1 uncultured Anaerolineae bacterium
ATGATTTCCTTTGGAATGAGTTTGCGGATTGGTATGTGGAAATAGCCAAAATCCAAGTTAAACAAGGTGGTGATCACGCCTTTTACACAGCTCAAACGCTGGTAAAAGTCTTTGACCTGTGCTTGCGCATGTTGCATCCCTTTACCCCATTTGTTACCGAGACTATGTGGGGCTATCTAAAAGAGGCAGCCCAAAAATGCTCTCCCCTCTTATCTCCAACAGCGGGTTGGGAAGAAGCCTTAATCATAGCTCGCTGGCCCGAGGCACGTGACGAGGAGGGCTGGGAAGACGAGAAAGTAGACCAATTCAGCTTGGTTCAAGAAATCATTCGAGAAATACGCAATGCACGCTCCGAAAAGGGAGTGCCATTGAGTCAACCGATTGCAGCGACGCTAATCTCTTCAAAATATCTTGACTTACTTAATAGCCAGGCAGAAGTGATCGCAAAATTAGCCAATCTGGATCGAACCCGATTTCGGCTTATTAATACAGACGACCAAAAACCCACCGGTAAGGTACCGCTTGTCGTCAAGGAGGTGGAAATATTCCTTGATTTAGAAGCGGCTATCGACTTAAGTCGGGAACAAGAACGCTTAGGGGCAGAACTAAACGAAATCAACCAACAAATCCAAAGACTACGCCAGCTCCTCGACAGTCCTTTTTCCCAAAAAGCGCCGCCTGCCATAGTAGAAAAAGAAAGACAAAAGCTGGCTGATTTTGAAGTAGCCGCTGAAAAATTACGCAAACAGCTTATGGACTTAGGAGTTGAATCATGAAAACCGTTGAATTTGACACCTTTAAGATGGCGTACGAAGAAGCTGGTTCGGGCATCCCAATCCTTTTCATCCATGGCTATCCCCTCAATCGGCAGATGTGGAGGCCTCAATTGGAGCAGATCCCATCGGTCGCGCATGTTATCACCCCCGACTTGCGCGGTCATGGCGACTCCACGCCCACGGATGGGATTTATTCAATGGACTTGTTAGCAGAAGATTGTGTCAATCTATTAGACCGCTTGAATATACATCAGAAAATTGTGCTCTGCGGGCTCTCCATGGGGGGATATGTTAGTTTTGCCTTTGCCAGAAAATACGCAGACCGCTTAGCTGCGCTAATTCTGACCTCCACACGAGCTGCGCCTGACACTGAAGAGGCAAAACTCAACCGTCAACGCAGTATGGAGATCGCCCAAGCCCAAGGCATTGATCCCATCATCGAAGCCATGCTCCCAAGGGTTTTATCTCCTACTACTCTTCAAAATCGCCCTTCGTTGGTCGAGACGGTTCGTCAAATCATGCGAAGAACCTCTCTGCAAGCGATTTTAGGAGACCTCCAAGGGATGATGGAGCGGATCGACTCTCGACCGTACCTCAACCAGATCAACGTACCTACCTTGATTATCCACGGGATGGAAGACCCGATTATCCCAATTGAAGAAGCCCAAGCAATGCAACAATCCATTCCCAACTGCCGGCTTATCCTTATAGAACAAGCAGGGCACTTACCGAACCTGGAGGCAGTAGAGCGCTTTAACCAAGCTGTTCGTGAGTTTCTTGAAACCTTATGAAAAAAGACTTTTTTGATAACCTTGACCGCCCGAACCATCTAGCCCAACGTGTCCAAGAACTGCGCGCGGAATTAGCGGCGTATGATGCAAACCAACTAGCGATCAACACAGGCTCAACTTTTCACTACCTTGAGAGTGGAAAAGGTTTTTTTCAGTTTACCTATTGGCAAGAAGATACGCATTTGAGTTACCCCACATTTATCGCCACGTCAACCGATCAACAACGCGAATTGGGAGTTGCTCACCAAGCGTTGATCCTATATTATTTCGTCACCGCACGTCCCCAACCGCTTCAAGAAAGATGGATCTCCTTTGCCGAGTTGCCCGATGGGCGCTTTTACACCCAGGCTTTTCAAGGATACACAGGGAATGTGCTACAACGTCACTTTACCAATCAGATTGCTAGGGTAGAATAGGCAGTCAAAAAATTGAAAGGAGAACCCTACCCTTTTGGCGATCAAGCGTATCTCTTTTGGCTTTTCCCTCGCGTTCCCCTCTTATTGGTCTTCTGGCAAGGGGACGAAGATTTCCCCCCCAATTATCAAATCCTCTTCGATGCCAGCATCGCCAGGTTTTTACCAACAGATGCTTGTGCCATCGCCGGGAGTATGTTGGCTAGAAAACTAGCTTCCATTCGAGCTTGAACTTATTCGTCTGTTTATTGGGTTGGGGTGGTGGGTGGGGAAGCGGTAGTATTAGTAACAGTTGGACTCGGCGATGAGGTAAAAGTTGGCGATGGCGCCGTGGTATTGGTCGGAGCTGGCGTCGCAGTCGGTGCGGGGGTAGCGGTAGGGGCGGTTGTTGGCTTGGGTGTGGGAGAAGGCGATTTTGCTGGCACAGTTACGATATTCTTTACCTTGATTTGAACCCATAAATACTCAGTAGCGTTTTTACCAATGCCGAAGATATGTCCCGCATTGTCGTTGATCATCCAGGCACCTTTGTAAGTCCCGTCCGCTTTAGGTGCCACGAGTTCAATCTGCAAATCCACCGTTTGACCAGGCTGTACCACTCCCGGTAAGGGCACCTGGCTTTTGGCACCTAATGGATCACCTGCAACCCATATAAGCGTAAAATTACGCGTCCAAGTGCAGCTTCCAGCATTTTGAACCCGCCAAATCTTAGTAAACTTCGTACCCCCTGCGAACACCGTGCCCGGGGGCACATTGATATCTTGAACAAACTTCGCCACCAAGCAAGGCAAGGGGGTGGGGGTGACAGGGGTTGGGGTTGGTGGTTCAGGGGTGGAGGTCGGTGTTTCAGTTACCGTTGGGGTAATGGTTGGGGTTTCGCTTACTTCCGTTACTGGTTGGCTTTCTTCACTGCCATTTGAAATCCATGGCAGAAAAACGTGGTTTTTCTCCTGCGAGATCTGTTCATAGGCTGTCAATGTCTCAGCAATCGAAGTTCCCACCATATCCCTAATGGGCGGAGGTAGTTCTGGGGTTGGCTGGCCCGGCAGAACACATCCCGAGAAGCTCAGGGTTACCAAAATCACACAAACGAAAGGGATAATACGGCGGAGGTACAAAACCACCGATTCCTTTTGCAGTTTTTCATCCCTAACTTTCTCGTTCATGGCTGCTCTCCTTTAGATACTTGCTCCGCCACTCAAAGATTTTATTAAGTGCTTCAATCGGTGTCAATGTATTGGGGTCTAATTCCTTTAACTCCTGGAGAAGAGGGCTTTGTTCCGGAAACAGCGTCAATTGTCTATGGTAAGAAGAGGGTATTTGAACTGCTTTGCCAGCAGATTTTTCTAATTGTCTAAGGATTTCGTTTGCCCGTTGTAAAACGGCCTTCGGAAGTCCTGCGAGCTGAGCAACATGGATGCCATACGAGCGATCACAACCGCCAGGGATGATTTTATGTAAGAAGACCACTTTCCCGTCGACCTCGCTCACCGCTACATTACGATTTCCGACACCTGGCAATAATTCTGCCAATTGAATCAGCTCATGGTAGTGTGTTGCAAACAACGTCTTAGCCCGTAAGTTAGGGTGATTGTGAATATACTCGACAATTGCCCAGGCAATTGATACACCATCATAGGTGCTTGTACCCCGCCCGATCTCGTCCAAGATCAGCAGGCTTCTCGTAGTGGCATGATGCAAGATATTTGCCGTCTCGATCATTTCGACCATAAAAGTGGATTGACCAGCATGAATTTCATACTGCGCCCCAATTCGGGAGAAGATGCGATCTACAACG
>CAKZNJ010000116.1 GCA_937129505.1 uncultured Anaerolineae bacterium
AAACAAAAGCGTAGTGCTGCGGAAGATGCAATTGCGATCGGTAAGGATGTTATCCGTTTCGATTTGGAAACTTTACAATTCCTCGCTGAAAGTTTCGATCCAAATTTTGTGTGCATTGCAAAAAAAATTTGTGATTGTATGGGCATCATTTGGATTACCGCAGTGGGAACGTCGGCTGCGGTCGGGACGAGATTTGCCCATATCCTGACCTGTAGTGGGCAAAGAGCGATGTTCCTTTCACCTTCTGATGGTTTGCACGGGCACACAAGCATCTTTCGTCAAGGTGATCTCTTAGTCGCAATTTCTCGCGGTGGAGAGAGCCGGGAGGTCAATCAGATGATTGAAATTGCCAAAAGACTTGGCATAGAAACGATCGCTTTGGTTAGCGATGCCCAGTCTTCAATGGCGAAGTTGAGCGATCGAGTGCTTCCCATCCCATGCAAACAAGAATATGAACTGATGGGGTTTTTAGCGACGACCAGCACAATCGCCTATAGTGCGGTCTGTGATGCCCTTTGTGCAGTGGTCGCTAATCAGAGAGGATTCTCACCAGAGGAATTCGCCCAAATTCATCCAGGGGGTGCGGTAGGAAAAGAGTTGAGCCGAAACAGTTAAGATGTCCCTCGCCATCGGAAAATTACCCTTCTTACGCCACTTCACACCATTGCAGGACAAAGCGGCCAATCACTTGAAGGATGTCCATCACCGAGTCGATTTCTACATATTCATCCGTGCTGTGAATTGCTCCACCACTGGGGCCGAATAGAACGCTCGGACTCTGAGCATACAAGACTGGCAAACGTAAATCTGAGCCACCCCCGCCGACAATTTGAGGTGCAATTCCCAATGTTTCTTTGGCTACATCCTTAAGGGTTTGGACAAACTCATGGTTGGGATCAGTAAGGCCAGCTTCGAACTTTAATCCGAACCATTCTAATTGTGGCGGATGATCCCGCATCCATTCATCTTGTTGGGCAACTTCGTTTATATAAGATGAAAATTCCCGACATATTTGGTCTATATCTTCGCCGGGCAGACACTCGATGCTCCCCTCCATAATGCATTGGGCAGGAAGCGTCGAGGGCCAATTTCCGGCTTGTATCTTACAGATCGCGGCCGGAATTTTGGTTGGGTCGTGATCGTATAATGGTGAGTTGGCTTGAGAGGCTCTCCATAGAGCATAATATTTTACAGCTTGATATAAAATTGTCGCCTTATCAATTGCATTGGGAAGGGAATGTTGGTATTCTATGCCGCCTTCTACACCGGGCACAACGATGCGAAAAAAGTGAGCGCCGCGAGAAGAAACGACGATGTAATTAGCACTGGTGGGTTCAAGAAATAGGGTGGCATCACTGCAGTATCCGCGCAAAATACAAGCTAGCGTCCCATTACCGCCGTTCTCTTCATCGATGACAAACTGAAGTTGCAAATCGCCCTTAAGCTCAATGGCGGATGCTCGCAAAACCTTGGCAAGCACCATCATAATCGCTAAGCCGGCTTTCATGTCAACCGCGCCGCGTCCATAAACGCGATTGTTTTCAACCGTTCCACTGAAAGGGTTCGTATGTTTCCATACAGCGTTCAGATCCGCAGGCACAACGTCCATGTGGCCATTTAGGGTTAGAGAACGTCCTCCCCCCTTCCCTTTCAGAATCACCACCATGTTCTTTCGATTCTGGTAATCGTAATCAACTTTTACAAATGCGGGGTGAGAGGATAGCTCGATCAGGTCCGGTTGCCAAGAGTCGATTGAAAAACTATCTTCTCGAAAAAAGCTTTCAATATATGCTTGAACACGACTTTCGTCATTGATTGAAGGAATCCTAACCAGATCTGCTATCAGTTGGGTGATCAGCTCTTTTTGGCGAGCTAAGGCGAATTCGAATTGTTGAACGCTATTAATCATTCAGCATTCTCAATAGGTATGAGTGACTTTTTTTAGACTACGTGGTTTATCGGGATCGTTGCCCCGCGCAACAGTCAGGCTGAGAGCCAAGAGTTGTCCTGGAACAACAGTTACGATGGGCGAAAGCCATTCAGGCACATCAAGGGGAATGGGAAGAAATCTTGGATTTTCTTGTGCCAAGGATAATCGATTACTAATAATGATCGTCTCAGCGCCGATTTGTTTTACTTCGTTGATGAGGGCATGCATGGTCTCGAACGCTTTTCCTTCAGGAGCGATCGCGACCAAGGGGAAGCCTTCTTCGACAAGTGCGATGGGTCCGTGTTTAAAATCGGCTGCAGAGTAGGGGTCGGCGCTGATGTAAGCTAACTCCTTTATCTTGAGGGCAATTTCGTGTGTTGTACAATAGGTAAAACCACGGCCAACGATGAGTATTCGGTCGTGGGTCTTGATTTCTTCCGCAATTTCTTTTATCCGCTGGTGAGTCTTTAGGGCGTCGTTGATGGTATCGGGGAGGGGGGACAGGTTATTGATGAGTTGCGAATCGGTGCGCCACATTGCAGTTAGCGAGGCAATTGCTAATAACTGGGCGGTATGGGTTTTGCTGGCGGCAACGGCCTTTTCCTCCCCACAATTCAAGGGAAGGATCATATCTGAAAATTGCACGAGGGGCGAATCGATGCGGTTGACAATTCCTAAGGTTGGGCAGGATTGTTTCCGGGCTTCCTCCATAACTGCCAGCACATCTGGGGATTCACCGGATTGTGATATGCCAATTACTAATCCATTACGCATCAATGGAGGTTGTTTGAAGATGGTGTATAAGGAAGGGATTGCAAGCCCAACCGGTATTTGAAGAAAAGCACTAATGAGATATTTGGCGTAGATTGCTGCATTGTCTGAGGTACCTCGGGCAGCGATGAGAACAAATTTTGGATCGTATTTTCGCATGATCGATGCGATTGCCTTGACATTGTTCAAGTTCTTGTCGAGAAAATTTGCCAAAACAGCTGGTTGCTCGTAGATCTCTTTTTCAAACTGGCTGACCATAAATTCACCTTCTTAGTGAAATGTACTTAAAATCTCCTCAAAAACTTCCATCACTCGTTCAGCTTCCGATTGAGTGATGATCAGGGGAGGTTTAATCTTAATGATGTTCCCTAGTCCCATGTACCTTGATTCTCCGAATATAACCCCTCGTTTCAAGCCTTCGGCGACAAACTTTTCGGTTTCTTTGCGAGCTGGTTCTTTTGTCAAGCGATCCTTGACGAGTTCAACACCAATCATTAAGCCAATTGCGCGGACATCCCCAATCAACTCATAAGATTGTTGTAATTCGATTAGTCGTTTACGGAAAAAATCCCCGACTATTCGTACGTTTTCAAATAAGTTTTCTTCCTCGATGATTTCAATCGTTGCCAATGCTG
>CAKZNJ010000117.1 GCA_937129505.1 uncultured Anaerolineae bacterium
ATCGTTTACAGACGGATTTTGAGTGTAACCCCTCAGGCTGCTTGAACGGTTCGCTGGGGCGATTGGCTAAAACTGTGCGGGTGAAATCATGCCAAATCGGCGCTGCGCCACTCAAGCCGGTTACTTCAATCATCGGTTCGTAATCGGCATTCCCTACCCAAACGCCAACGACCAATGATGGAGTATATCCAATTGTCCAATTGTCGTGAAAATTGGTTGTAGTACCAGTTTTCACTGCTGCGGGACGATCAAGCTTGAGAATGCTATTCTTACCAAAGCCGATATAACGGGCTTGATCATCGCTAAGAATGTCAGAAATCAGCCAAGCGACACGCTCATCAAGGACTTTTTTTATTTGAGGCTTCGCTTGATAATAAATCGTACCATTAGAGTCTGTTATACTTTCGATCCAATACGGTGACGCTAAGACGCCGTTGGTCGCAAATAACCCATATGCTGAAGTTAGCTCTAATAAACTAACTCCACCGCCTCCCAGTGCTATGGTTAAGTCATATTTTTCAGGTGAATCGAGGGATCGAACCCCTAAGGTTCTCATAAAGGCTGCAAAGCGTTCGAGACCAATTTTATTTAGGACGATTACTGCTGGAATATTAAGGGAAGATGCTAAGGCCTCCCGTACTGTGACCCTTCCATGTTCCTTACCATCATAATTCGCAGGCAGGTAAGTTTTTCCATCTTTGGTGGTAAATGCTGTACGGACGTCGTTGATTAGAGAAGCAGGAGATAGGGGATGTGAGGATGAGGGATCCATGGCAAGCGCGTAAATAAATGGTTTTAGAGCAGAACCGGGCTGACGGGGGACAATCGCCATGTTGATTGCCCCAAAGATCTCTCGATTTGTAAAGTCGGGACTACCAACCATTGCTAAGATTGCCCCGTTATTCGGATCGATGGCTACGAGAGCGGCGTTTTTGACATTATGGCCTAAACCGTCCCTGCTTTGAGAAAGGCGGTGGAGATGATTTTGAATTGCCTTTTCAGCCAGTTTTTGCCAATTTAGGTCAAGGGTTGTTTTGATGATTAAGCTCTTCGTTCTTGCTTCTTCGGGAATAAGTCCGCTGTTCTCTAGTTGATCGAATCTGTTGCGAGTGAACATTACAAAGTGAGGAGCTTCCATAGGAAAGGGCTGTTCGGCAAATACAAGGGGTTCGGACTCAGCTAATTCTTTTTGTTCGAGAGTTATATAGCCGCTTTGGTATAGCCTGTTTAAAACTACTTTTTGTCTTTCAACAGCAAGTTCAGGATTAATATATGGGTTATAAAGAGAGGGGGATTGAGGTAAACCGGCTATTAGGGAACATTCTGCCAAGGATAGATCAGCAACAGATTTAGCGAAGTAGGTCTGTGCTGCAGCTTCTACCCCGTAAGTAAAGCTGCCATAGTATGTTTGATTGAGATATAAGGTGAGGATTTCTTCTTTGGATAGATGATTCGCCAGTCTATAGGCTAAGATGATTTCCCGCAGCTTCCGATATAAAGTGCGTTTGGAGCTTTCTGTATGGCTCAAGAGTAAGTTGCGAACAACTTGTTGGGTGATGGTAGATCCGCCGACAATGATTTTTCCATGGCGCACGTTGATCCAAACAGCCCTTAATATCGCTTTCAAATCAAATCCCGGATTCGAAAAGAAGGATTGATCTTCGGTTGCGACTGTCGCATTGATGATGCAAGGAGGAAAATCGTTAAACGAGAGCGGACGGTGACGGACAGAATCCTTTCCTAAGTCCTCGTAGAGCAAAAATCCGTTGCGATCTTGGATTTGCAAACTAGGTACGTGAAAGCGCGACTGGATGGCATCAAGGTCGGGGAGGTCTTTTGTCAGGTAGTATATCCCGCCAAGGAAAAAGCCAAGGATGACCAGAACTAGGCCGCCCAATAAAATTGATACGAGGCGTAGTTTATGGTTTACTTTAGCTCTTTTCATCGATGTACTCATTTTCCCCTCTATTCTTTATCTTAGCCCTTAATGTCCACAAGTACTACAACTGCCTCCAGCACAAGATCCACAGCCGCTACTAGTACCAGCGATCACCTTGCCTCCACTTTGCGCAAAAAAGACTGATACGATACGATGGGTTTGTTGACTTTGGCAGTAGTGGCAAGGGATAGGGGCATCTGCGTCCTTGATTGAACGAAGGCTCTCAAATTTTCGATTGCAGTTTTCACAGATATACTCGTAGATTGGCATATACTCCTCGTGATAAAGCGAGACTACTGACGGGTATTTCACTCAAATATTACTCTCCGCATTATTTTAACCAAATAGACGAAGTTTTGGCTTAATTCCTTCTCTTATCTCGCTAATTACCTGTTCAGTGGCGTGTACACCGTGTTGAATGGTATCTAAGGCATGGGTAAAACCAAAGAAAATATTGACATCGGATGGGATTGGAGGACGAATGACTACATTCGGTTTCGCCTTTGAGAGATTGAGATTGGTGAGTGTCGAGATCATGATGATCTCGGCTTGGTAAAAATCAAGGGCGAAGGCGGGTAGAAATTTACGAATGGTTGCATCCTTTGGTAAATCAGACCACTGGCTATGTTCACTTAAAAAATGATTTACATCAACAGCAATTAAATATTCTGAGCCCAGGTTACGCAAAGCTTTGGCGGGAACGTTGTCCAGTACGCCGCCATCGACCAGCAGATGACCATTTATTGATACAGGTGGAAACAATCCCGGTACAGCCGAAGTCGCCATACATGCTTCGACAAGATTCCCCTCTGTCAAGTAAACAATCTTTTTCGTGTAAAGATCTACGCAAGTCAAAGCGATTGGAATGGGTAAATCTTCGATCCGGCGATCTTTTCCTACCAGCTCTGCAAGATAGGCACGGATTCGGTCAGTACGGATGATACCCCGTTCGGGGGGCGTCAAATCCAAAAAGCGAAGCAGGTTACGGAGGTCCGCCAAGTCGAGCGCAATTTCTTGCATTCTCTCAGGTGAAAAGCCGCAGGCGTATAAAGCGGTGATAATCCCTCCCATGCTGGTGCCGGCCATCGCGTCGATGGGAATGCTCTCTCTTTCGAGCACTTCAAGAACTCCAATATGAGCTAAGCCGCGGGCACCCCCACCACCCAAAGCTAAGCCAATTTTAGGACGCCGAACCAGATTCGCCATTGTATGTTTCTCCTAAGAATCCCAAATATAGCTCCTCAAGTTGCTTGATCATTATACGTAGATCGAATTGCTCCGTTGCGACCGCTTTAGCATTCTGGATGATCCTTTCTCTCAATTCGGGGGAGTTTAGAAGTTGAATGCAATATTGTGCGGCCGAATCAATGTCGCCTTGGGGACAAATCATGCCACTGATCCCATGCTGAATGATTTCCGAGACTCCATCCGTCGCATACGCGACAATGGGCACTTCTCTGCACATGGCTTGGGGGAGAACACGCGGTAAACCTTCCCAAAGAGAGGTCAAAAGAAAAACGTCCATAATCGAGAGGAGACGCGAAACATCACGCCGTAACCCGCAAAGAATCACTTTGTTTTCCAGATTTAGCTTTTTAATCTGACTCTCCACTTGATTTCTCAACGGTCCGTCACCCACCATGAGGAAGCAGCAATTTGGGTTTTGGCTGGCAATTCGAGCTGAAATCTCGATCCAGTCTAGAGGATTTTTTTGAGGGGATAATCTGCCTACTGTCCCAACGACAAAGGCTTCAGATGGAATGCCTAATTCTTGTCGCAAGATGGTCTCATCTAAGGGAGTGAGAAACTCATCAAGAGGAATTGCGCTGCGAATGAGCTGATATTGGTCAGGCTCGCCGATACGATGTTTTAGGCCTTTATCGATATCCCTATTTGTGACAACAATGATCTTATCGGTGAATTTGGCTGTAGTTCTCTCTAAGGTGATATAAAAAGATTTGCGAAAAGTGGACATGTAATCATGAAAACTCCAGCCATGAACCGTATGGATGATAACTGGCGTTCCTGCTATCACAGCAGCAAAACGTCCTAGAATGCCAGCTTTAGAGGAATGTGTATGGATGATCGAATATCGTTTTTTTCGCAAGAGAATGATTAGCTTAATAAACGCAATGGTATCTTTGAGGGGATTTAATTCTCGGACTAATTCGGGTAAGATGAAAAGTTTTACTCCCTTCTGCACAGCTTCTTCTATAAGACTGCCTTCGCTCCCCGTTTGGGGTCCGCAAATAACATCTACATCGAAAAAATCAGGATTTAGAAATCGGGCTGTAAAAACGGTGTTTTCCTGTGCTCCTCCAACAATAAGGCGAGTGATCAAATGTAAGACCCGAATGGGCTTTTGTCTTTTTGAAAGTGAATTTTTCATTAGACTAAACTTAGATAATATTGTTCAAGTTGGTCAGCTA
>CAKZNJ010000118.1 GCA_937129505.1 uncultured Anaerolineae bacterium
CGGGATCACAACCGAAACGACAATCTTTGACAACAGCGACTTTGGGCAACAAAGCCGCCAAGGCTCGCGCAGCAGTTGACTTTGCCGTGCCACGCTCGCCGCGGATAAGCACACCACCAATTCGGGCATCCACCGCGTTCAAGATGAGAGCGCGCTTCATGCGCTCTTGACCGACAATGGCAGTAAACGGATAAATCGCAGGCATTCGTTATTACCTCAACACCTCTTTGAAGTCGTGAACTTAATCTTATCACAAAGGTTGTCAAGTTGCTTCATCGGCTTTATAATTCACCATAATCTTTAATCATGATTTGGAGCACGCGTTTTTATGGATATATACGACCCTACCCGTGGCTTGGGGGTTGAGCCATCCGACCCAAAAAAGGTGGAAAACTCCATCCCAAACGAAAACAATCAGACTGAACAAAACTCTATGGAAAGTCTTTTGGGCAAGGAAGGATTGGGGTTAGACTTTCCAAAGGCGGGGGAAATCCGCCAAGGTGTCATTGCTGCCGTAAAAGAAAACGAAATTTTGGTCAGCATCGGAACGAAATCGGAAGGGATTATCAGCGGGCGTGAGTTGGAGAACATTCCTGCCGCTGAGCGCGCTTCCTTTCAACCTGGCGTTGAAATCCCCGTCTATGTGATCAACCCTGAGGACGAAAATGGCAATGTCGTCCTTTCCTACACTCGCGCTGCCGAACAGAAAGACTGGCAAAATGTCAACGAACTACTCGCTTCCGGGCAAGTGATTGAAAGCAAAGTGGTCGGATTCAACAAGGGCGGCCTTTTGGTGCCGGTTGGGCGTTTGCGCGGCTTTGTCCCAGCCTCTCAGATCAGCGCTGTCCGCCGCGCCATGATCGAAGAGAAACAAGGCAGTCAGCAATGGGAAAAAATGATCGGCGAGCCGATTCAGGTGCGGGTTATCGAGGTCGATCAGGAACGACGGCGATTGATCTTGTCCGAACGCTTAGCCATTCAGGAAACGCGTGAGAGCCTCAAGGATCGCCTGTTGGACGAGCTCAAAGAAGGCGATGTGCGCCGTGGGCGGGTGACCAGCGTGGCAGATTTTGGCGCGTTCGTCAATATCGAAGGTGCAGACGGGCTAGTGCATCTCTCCGAAGTGTCTTGGGAACGCATTAAACACCCCAACGAAGTCTTGAAAGTAGGGCAAGAAGTGCAGGTTAAGGTGATCAGCGTCGATCGAGAACGTAAAAGGATTGGTTTATCCATTCGCCAGCTTCAAGAAGACCCTTGGCTCAAAAAAGTAGCCCACTTGAAAGAAGGGCAACTTGTCGAAGGTAAAATCACCCATCTGACCAAATTTGGCGCTTTTGCCCGTATCGGCGATGATTTAGAAGGGCTTATTCACCTCTCTGAACTCAGTGACCAGCACATCAACCACCCCAAAGAAGTGGTCAAAGATGGCGAAGTGCTCACCCTGCGGATTATCAAAATCGATCCCGAACGGCGGCGCATCGGCTTGAGCTTGCGCAAAGTCGACTCGGCCGCTTACGCTGATTTGGACTGGAAAATGGCATTGGCAGAGGAAGTTCACGAGATTGTCGAAGAAGAAAAACCCTCTGTCACCCCAGAAGGGATCAAAGAAGAGGAAATGCCAACTTCAGCGGATACACTCCTCACCAAACCTGAAGAAGTGGCGTCCCCCACTGAGACATCCAACCAGAGCGAGGAAGGAATACCCGACTCAGAGACTAGCAGCTAATCACCAACGTTTTCCATCTCTGGCGTATAGAAGTTGCTTGCGCCCCCGTACCCTTTTCGGCGTGCGGGGGTTTTTGAAACAAAACCGTATCTAAGAATTTTATTAAACCTTACGATTCTGAAGACAAAGAAACTCCCAAAGCTAGAGAAACTTTGGTAGAATCCATATTGGATAAAATGACTCGAAATCGAACATCGAAATGAGATAAAAATGGTACATAACAGATTGGTTCTCAAGAAAGTAGGAGGTTGAGCCTTGGCTGGGATGGAGCGTTTTACCCAACGCGCTCGGCGCGTGTTAAGCCTGGCGCATCAAGAAGCCGAACGCATGCGCCATAACTACATCGGCACCGAGCACCTTCTGCTCGGGTTAATCGAAGAAGATGGTGGCGTGGCTGGAAGAGTTCTGCGTGAACTGGGGCTGGAACCGCAACGGGTTCAAGAGATGATCGAGCGGCTAGTTGGGATCGGACAATACCGCGGTGGCAAGCTCGACCTTTCCCCCGGCACACAACAAGTCTTAGAACAAGCGGTTGAAGAAGCACGCCGCATGGGTCATCATTATATCGGCACAGAACATTTGCTATTGGGACTGGTGCGCCATGGCGAAGGAGTAGCCATGGATGTCTTGCGCAAGCTAGGCATAACTGCAGAACAAATCCGGCGCCAAACCCACCGCATCTTACAAGAATCGACCACCTCTCGGCGAGCGGCCTCCGTTGGAGAGCAACAACGATCGACGAAGCAAGAACCTCAACAAAAATCCAAGACCCCCTTGGTGGACCAATTGGCAACCGATTTGACGGCACTCGCTGAGGAAGGCAAACTCGACCCGGTGATCGGGCGGCAAATGGAGATCGAACGGGTGATTCAGGTTTTAGCCCGGCGGACCAAAAACAATCCCGCCTTAATCGGTGAGCCAGGCGTGGGGAAGACAGCCATCGTCGAAGGGTTAGCCCAACGCATTGTCGAAGGGGATGTTCCAGCACCTTTGTTGAACAAGCGCGTCTTACAACTGGATGTCGATTCGCTAGTAGCAGGGACAATGTACCGTGGTCAGTTTGAAGAGCGCTTAAAACGAGTTATCGATGAACTAAAATCTTCGGGAGCGATCCTGTTCATTGACGAAGTACACATGTTGGTTGGAGCAGGCGCTGCCGGTTCGTCTGTTGACGCTGCCAACATCCTCAAACCTGCCCTGTCACGCGGTGAACTGCAGGTCATAGGTGCCACTACCCTAGACGAATACCGAAAATACATCGAGAGCGATGCAGCCCTCGAACGACGTTTCCAACCCATCCAAGTGGAGGAGCCCACCATCGAACAAGCGTTGGAAATCCTGCGCGGTGTCCGACCCGCTTACGAAGAACACCACCGCTTGAATATCTCGGATGAGGCGTTGGATGCGGCAGTGCGTCTATCTGCCCGCTATGTGACCGAGCGCTTCTTGCCGGACAAAGCCATCGACCTCATCGATGAATCCTCCTCGCGCGTGCGCATGTATAAAAGTCCAGCGGCAAAGACCGCTAAAGAAC
>CAKZNJ010000119.1 GCA_937129505.1 uncultured Anaerolineae bacterium
GCTTCTGCTTGGGTAAGTTGTCCCTTTTCCACCGCTTTGGCTTTTACGCGGGTGACATCAATCCCCCGCCCATCGTCTTCGACCGTGATATAGATTCGGCCTTGTTCGTGACGTGCCGTCAATAAGATGACTCCGCGTTCGGGTTTGCCGAGCTGAATTCTCTCTTTCGGCGGCTCGATACCATGGTCAACTGCGTTGCGGATCAGGTGAATGAGTGGGTCACTGATCACTTCAATCACCGAGCGATCTAATTCGGTATCTTCGCCGCGCACTACCAAGTCGACCTGCTTGTTTGCCTTTCGCGCCAAATCGCGCACCAAGCGGGGAAACTTGTTAAAAACATTTGAAATCGGCAACATCCGAATGGACATCACTTCAGACTGAAGCATATCCGTGATGCGCCCAACATGAATAATCGTATCAGAAAGAGCTTCCACCTGAGAGGACCCCCGATACAGAGCCTCTAACTCACGGCGCAATTGGTACATGCGGTTTCGATCGGTGATCAGCTCGCCGATGAGATTCATTAAGTTATCCAGCCGTTCGACGCTGGTTCGAACGGTCTTATCGACCACTTTGTGGCGTCCCTTTTCAACCGCTTCAGTTTCTGCAGGAGTTTGAGGAGAGGACTTTTTCAGTGCCGACTGTTCTGCAATCATCTCATCCAAAATCTCTTGCGAGATCAAACCCATGCCAATTAGGATTTGTCCTAGCGGTTTCGAGGGCCCATCGCTCTCCTGTTGAAGCCGCAAAGCAGCCTGAAGTTGTTCGGCGGTTATTAAGCCATTCTGTACCAGTAGCTCTCCAAGCGAGTGTTTTCCTTCTTTTTTAGGCTTCTCGATTGGAGTAGGCAATACGGCAGGTTGTTCTTCTGCTTCCTCACCCTCAATGAGAATTTCATCCAATTCCGAAATCAACGAAAGAGATTTGCGGATTTCGTAAAGCGGCTGAAAAGGCTGGAATTGAACCACCAGCAAAGGTACCGGCGCAGCTGTATCAATCGTTGAGAGAGGCGGATTTAGCTCCAAAATCTCCCCCAACTCTTGTAAAGCGAAAACGACTTGCATGGCTCGTGCAGCCGAAGCAATGCTATCCGGGCTAATTTTTACCTGAATCGTAAGGGGTTGCCCTGGAACACGAGCCTGCTGAGATGCGCTATATTGCTGCCCTCTGGAGGCGGCAGGCTGTGGCACGGCTGAAGATGAGACGGCGGAGGTTGCCGGGGGCGTACCGGCGAAGCGCTGTAATTGGGCAACTAGTGAGGTCACATTCACCGGACTAGGATCTTCGCTGCCGACTTCATCGAGCAACTGATGCAAGCTATCAAGCGATTCAAGCATTACATCGATCAAGTCGGCTGAGGGGACGAGGGTTTGTTTGCGAACGCCGTCCAGAACGGTCTCAAGCGCATGGGTCAGCTCAACCATGCGCTTATGTCCGATCATGCCCGCCGAGCCTTTAAGCGTATGAGCGGCTCGAAAAAGTGCTTGAACCAAATCTTGTTCTGAAGCGTTGCGCTCTAATTCAACCAAACCTTCTTCCAAAATCTGCAATTGGTCTTCGGCTTCAGCGCGAAAAATGGGGAGTTCTTCCTCTGTAATATCGAAGCGAGTGTTCATAGGCGATCGTCAGAAATTCCTTGTCCCGAAATGCAAGAAGGATGATATGCCTGCCAGTCCGACCCCATCCTATCATGAATTGTTGTCTAGGCGAGTAAACTTGACATAAAAAAATGCCTTACAATAATATTAGGCATATTTCTATTGATGGGATCCCAATTGGCATCGTTCAGTACACGCCCTGATTGTTGAGGTGTTTGGTATATTTTTTATCGGTTTGTAAAATGTGATTCGCAAGCCAATCCTTGAGGAAGTTCAGTAACTGCACTGATAGGCCGGTCGGATTCTGCCGATATTGCCGCTGAAATTCCTGCACCTGCCGGGTGAGATTTTGGTGTTCAGCGCGGTGGTGAACAAAACCTGGATAGTCATAAGCCTGCATCAGCTTCTCTTCCGTTGCGAAATGGAAATCGGTGTAGTC
>CAKZNJ010000120.1 GCA_937129505.1 uncultured Anaerolineae bacterium
GCTTCATTGTAGAGGAATAATGCCGACACATCGCAGCTCAGTAATCGCGCCAAATCCAAAACACAATATTGGATAATTTCATCCAGCGTTGCTGCCGAGCTGGTCAGGTTGGTAATGCGCCGTAATGTTTCCGCAACCAATGCCCGCCGCCGTGCCTGCTGCATCAAATTGACATTATCGATTAATGATGCTGTTTGGGCAGCCATCAACGAGAGAATGCGCAGGTCATCTGCTTGGAAAGGCTCGCCATTGTTTTTCTCGGCGGCGAGCAGAAAGCCCAAAAAACGTCCGCCTAAGAAAAGGGGCTGCAAAGCCAGCGTGCGAATACCGACCGCCTGAGCGAAATGGTTCAGTTCTAATTCAGCCAGTTTTTCGTCTGTCGCTGCCTGATTGGAAACGTACACTTCTTGGCGGTTAATCCATTGCTCCGCCTCACTCTCGGGTCGGATCGAATAGCGGGCGAACTCTAGCGCATTCGGGGGAATACCCAAAAAAGGGGACTGAGCTTCCAAGATATGACGGTTTTCATCGTAGAGCAAAAAGCCCAGCACCCGCACCCCTAATAGAGGGGCAAAACTTTCCACCAACTGGGCGAAGAGATCTTGCGGGTCACTCAGTGCGTTGACCGCCTGCGAGAGCTGGACTAAACTCGTCAGCTCAATCAACCTCTTTTGCTGCTTCTCATATATGGCGGCGTTCCTCAAGGCATTGCCAGCCACATCGGCTACCCACTTGAGAACTTGGAGATCCTCTTCGGAGTACGCCTGTGAGATCAACGAGGCTAAAATCAATACCCCTCGATAATCATTCCCCGCCCAGAGAGGAGCGCTCATAAAGGAGTGAAACGCTTCCACCTCCTGCTCAGAAGAAAACAACACCCTTAAGTCATCAAGCTGAGACTGATTCCACAAAATCGCCTCTCCGCGAAACAGCAGCAAGGTGTGATGTAAGCGATCAGATGCACCGATTGGTTGACCCTGTTCTAAGGCAAATCGGTCGCCCTGGGTTTTCCAATAGTAAGGGACAAGGGCTTGGGCCTCTTCATCCCATAAGGCGATCAAGGAGGTATCAAAAGGAATAATGCGCCCGATGCTTTGCAAGATGGTCAACAAGGTCGAGGTTAAATCTTGGACGGCGGTCATCGCTTGGATAACCTCTACAAAAGCTCCAACGCCATGTGGTGCCGTCCTCGTCACCGCTTGATTTTGGCTTTCATTGGCAACAAGCTGGGAGCGATGCAATGAGACGAGGGTAGCCCATCCCGTCCCAAAGGGGATGCGATAAGACATCCCTTCGATTAGCCGGCCGTCAACGGTAAAGCGCGCTTGTCCTTCCGCAGCACATAAGCTGAGGAAGGACTCGGAGGGGGTTGCCCTTCGAGCCATCCCTTCTAAATAGGGCGGACTCTCACCTAAGCGGAAAAGCTCTCGCGCCGCCTGATTTAGATATTCGACGCGCCCACCGCGAGAGATCAACAACACTGCTTCGGAATGCGGGGTTAAATCTAAAGTGAGTGGTAAACGGCGAGGCGGGTTTGGCGACAGAAAACCCTTTTTTCTCTTCACTGTCCAGAGCCAAACTCCAACCAGCGTCACCGCAACGCCTAAACCCAGACCAACCCACCTGAGTAATTCGCCAAATGGCTCCATAAATCCCTAACTATGTCATCGCATCCACTCGGCGAGCTTCCGCAGCTAATTCAGTGATCTCACGGATATCGGTAAAAGCGTGCTCTTGGGGGGAGATCACCCCCACTGCTAGAGTCATGAGCGGTGTTTTTATCGTCCGGCCACTGTCATCGGTCACCAATAAATAGCCCTGCTCACGATCGAGAAAGTTATAATGGGCAAGTACCTCCTGAGCAAAACGCTCTTTGATCGTTTTGCGGATTGTCTCTGCCCGATCTTGAGCTGTAATGAGGATAAAATTGCTTCCACCTACATGACCGATGAAATCTTGCGGCGTGCCATACTGATCAACAACCTGATTGAGCAGCATAGCCGTGAAACGCAAGACATCATCTCCCGCCACAAATCCATAGGCTTCCGTAAAGGCACTGAAGGCATTAATGCGCAAATCCATCAATGCCCAACCATCTGTTTGGATAATGCGCCGTAATTGTTCTTCGATCAAGCGTCCGGAGGGCAAACCCGATCGAGGATCAGTGAGGCTCTGTTGCTCGGCGCGAGAGATAGCCCGTTGAACGCGCAGTTTCAGTTCTTCGATATCAAATGGTTTGGTGATATAGTCATCTGCACCAAGTTCCAGACCTTGCAGTTTGTCGCTGCGTTCATCTTTCTGGGTTAGAAAAATAATGGGGACATGGCTAGTACGGGTATGAGTGCGCAAAGTGCGACAGACTTCAAAACCATCGAAATCTGGTAACATGATGTCCAAGATAATCAAGTGGGGCATATTTTGACGAGTTTTCTCTAAAGCCTCGCTGCCGCGACTGGCAATATCTACTTCATACCCCTGCGAGGCAAAATAGATGCGTAGCATGGTAGCGATGTCATTGTCGTCTTCCACAATTAACAAACGCGCTTTACTCATTTCGGCCTCCCAATTCGCCAAGTCAAATGAAGGTCATCGTCTTCATCTGTTAATCTTACGCCATTCTTGTCCTTCTGACAACAACGCTGATCCCTTTGAACCTCGACAAATTTGTTAGGTTTGAGCGGTTCTCACGAAGCTTACCAAGATTCCATTGTCGCTTCACCGATGCGAGGATAGAGACGGGGATGCAAGTGCTGAAAGGGCAGCTTGAAGTGATCGCTATCCTCAAAACGGATATCACCATCAATCACCCGTCGCTCCTGCGAAGCAAATAAAACGACATCCGATTCGATAGCGCGCGCCGGGAAGATAATCATCCCCGCCCCAATACGACAGTTGTGTCCGACACAGCCCCCCAAAACAGGGCGGTTTGCATCGCGCAATTGGTTATCTCCATCCCGAGCGCGAATAGGCACAGGTAAGAGGTTATAGTCGGTAAAGGTGTTTCCCGCACCGATAAAGGTATTTCTTCCCACCACACACATCTGCAAGCAGGCATTTTGAGCCACCATGCTGTTGTCCATCAAAGTTGTCATGAACAAGGAGGCTCGGAAGGGAAGAAAAGCCCCATCACCAACCACCGAAAGCATGAGTTGGCAACCCTGAGAAATATTGACATTATCGCCAATGATACAGTTCTCGATCACTGCCCCTGCATTAATCGTCACGTTATCGCCGATTGTGGTTGGGCCATGGATGGTAGCATGGGGGTCAACCACGCAATTCCGGCCGATGCGAACTAACTCCGAACACTCCAAAACCTGCTTGCCCTCGTACATGGCTTTACCGAGAATTTTCAGCTTAAACCAAGGATCGCTAGCTAGACGATCCTCAAAGCGCACACCACGGGCAAAAACGCCAAAAACCACGTCGGCGATGAAGATATGCACCCACGAATCGATTGCCAACAGAGCCCGCCGCGGCACCTGAAAGACCAGGTCACCGCTCTCGGTTGCCATGTAGGTCGGTACATGGTAATACCCCACTTCTTTTGCTTGCAAATCAATCACCAACGGCTCAATTTCGGCTTCGATGCCATTTGGAAAATACCACAGATCGGCCAAATACATATCCCCTTGCACCGTATACGAAGTGGAAAGAGGCAGAGCGTGTTCGCGAAAGGCAGCATCTTGCAAGGTAAACGCCGCGCGGCAGGCTCGCCTTCTTTGCCTAGCTTGTTGCAGAAAAGTTTCTATGTAGAACGTGTCGAAAAACAAGTGGTCACGATAAACCAAACAAGATTCCCGCACAGGCGGCAAAGGAGCGCCATACGGAACAACCAACTCTTGATGGGTGTAAGGGGCTAGAACATCCCGTTGGTGTAACCATAAAGGCTTGTTCTGAATGCGGAGGTCACGGGCGCGTTCGTTAAAGGGATAGACGTGACGAGGGTCTTCAACAATAATCTTCAGCATCTCGGACATTACCCTTCAAACGGCAAGAAAGGGATCAGGATGATCCAGCTACCACGTTCCGCTTCAAAGTGATGTTCCAACAGATGGTTTTTGCCACCAGAGAGGGTGTAGAGCAACTCTTGCCAAAAGCCAACCCACAAATCGACGAAACCATTCCCTATGCTAGGATCGACGTTGGCAAGAGGAAACGCAAATTGCCACACCAAATTCCCTTTGGCAGGTTCGTTAGTAATAGAGATACCGGTGTAACGCTGGAAGTAATCAGCCAAAATCTGTCCACAGCGGATTATTTTTAACCGTTTGGGTAAAGTAAGCACCTGAGGGTTAAAGATGCCTAAGGGGGGATTGGTGCGGCGCTGAAGGCTTGGAAACCAAGCCCGTCCGCTGCGCTGCAATAAACCCCTGCGAATGTTTTCCCCGCCAGCTTTTTCCAATGCAGTAAACAATTCTCCCAACCTATATAGAGAAAAATGCAAGCTCGTATCATTGGGAGGAAAACCTTGGGTGAGTTCTGTAACTCCCCCTTCGGCGAGCAAATGAATATAGAACTCCCTGCCCAGCGTCTCCTGAAGGGAAAGCAAGAGTGTACGGGCTAGAAAATTTGCGCAAGAGAAAGGGGCGGTTAAATTATTGGGCAAGGTTTTGTCCATTCTTCAAAAAGTCAAATAAACAAGAGCGAAAGGCTTCGGGTTCATCTAGCATAATGAAATGCCCGGCTGTCGGGAATCGCTCGATGCGTGCATGAGGTACGCCCGCCACTAACGGTTGCCATTGTTTGGGATGAACGACAATATCGCGATCCCCATACATCCCCATCACGGGAACCTGAATTTCAGGCAGATGTGGCCGTAAGTCAGTTTGGCGTAGCGAGGCGATGCTGACCAGAAAAGACTCCAAAGTAGTTTGAGAGAGGTCTCGGTTCATCATTTGTGGCCAGTTTGGATCGCGTGAATACAACGGGGCTAAGATGCGAAAGCCAAGGCGCAATGCCCATAGGTTGTGATGAGCAATATAGGCAACCGGACGACGACCAAACAACTTTAACAACCATGATAGGGAGGAACCAACGATCGGCGATCCGATTATTGTAACCTTTTCTACGCGATAGGGAAATCGAATCGCGGTCATCAAGCTCACCGTTCCCCCCATACTGTGACCAACCAGCGGCGCCCTTTGAATGCCTAGTTGTTCCATGAATTGATCTACCATGCTAACAAAATCGGTCACGCGGTAAGTGTCTCGCTTCTTGCCTGATTCACCAAATCCCCAAAAGTCCATTGCATAGGTGCGGAAAGACCGCCCCAAGTAAGTCATCGTCTCTTGCCATAACCCCCATGAGCCGAGCCACCCATGCAGTAAAATCACTGCCTTTCCGCGGCCAATCACCTCATAGTGTAAGATTCCTTGATCGGTGGTAATCGAAGACACGCCGTTTGCTCCGTTCGCCTTTAGGTCGTGCCGCTTTCCATCTCTTCCAAGATTTGATAAAGTAATTCAAGCAAGACGGTCTTGACCGACTCCTTATCGGTTGCCACACAGGGCAGTAGCTTGACGGTCGAATCCAAACGTAAGGCAATGCGCATATCTTCTAAATCCCAAGCGTCTTTACGGTCCTGCTTGTTGGCGGCCACAATGTAAGGAGTCGGGGCATAGGCGCGAAACGTCTCTAGAATACTGCGTGCTTCACGAAAGGTTTCCGGCCGGCAACTATCAACCATAACAATGAAACCCAACATCCCTTCCGAGAGGATTTCCCACATAAAGTCAAACCGCCGTTGACCTGGTGTGCCAAATAAATACAGAACAAGGTCTTCATCGATGGTTATGCGGCCAAAATCCATGGCAACGGTGGTGGTATTTTTCACTTTTTCAGAGTCTTTGGTGATTTTGCGCTCGGTTGAGACCACATCAATCTCGCTCACGGTTTTGATAAATGCCGTTTTGCCTGCGTTGAAGGGTCCCGTGACCACCATTTTGACTGTTTGCATGAATATCCGTCCTAGATTAGGGTTAGAGCGAGCGAATGCGCTGGATGATGCGTTTTACCAACGAAGCTTGCTCTTGTGGGGTGGCATTGGGGATGCCCGGGGTAATCGGTCTGGGTGTTGTCTTCTCCGGCCGAACCATTTCGACCACGCCAGCTTGAACCAGACCATAAGCGACCCGTCGAATCTCGCTTTCATTCATTTTCAATGCCTGAGCGATCTGTTTCAAAGTGTTCTTTGGGTTGATAAAAGAGACGACCCGCCATTCTTCTTTGCTCAGGCGCAGATTGCGCACGTTTGCCTCTGGCCTTTCACAAAACTTCAAGGCGATGTCCAGACTGGGAATTTCATCCTGCAACTGTTCAACTTCTTTGAGACGTCTCGCCCCTTCGATAATTAAGTTTTCTAGATCAACACGCAAGTTAATTTTATCCGCCGGTGGCAAACGTTCGCTATCAAAATAAAAGACCCCTTCCCCCCAAGCATATAAACGTTGCACGAGGGTTGTCATATATTCCTGCAGACTGGTCAACACATCCTGCTGAGTTAAGTAACCTGCATTGACCAGCAATAAGCCTAACTCTTTATCATTCATTGAGCTGCCACGCTCTTGAATGGTCCGGAATTGGCTTGCGTTTAACTTGCGGGTGTTATAAAGAATGGCCGCTAAGCTGTTATCTTCATCCCCATATTTTCCATAAGCTAGTTTCCCCTCCCGAAAGGCGAGCCACGCCTTCACTTTCGAGTCTTCCAAGAACAACGTGCCGCTTTTCCTAGCTAAATGGATCAGATTCAACAATTGGGTCAGACTGAAATCCCGCAGGTTTCCTTTTAGTGCCATTGTCTATGCATCCATTTTATCCAAGAGGTCACCTTCTTTGTCGATTATACATTCAAGCTATAGGAGCGTCAATTTGCAAACCTTACAGCTCAGTTAGGAAGCCAAAATTCGGGATTCTCTTTGCCAAA
>CAKZNJ010000121.1 GCA_937129505.1 uncultured Anaerolineae bacterium
CTCGTTTGCCTGCCTGGTACCGCTCCGACCGGTACATGGCCCGCAGGAGGATAGACGAGTCTTTCTCCCAAGGGTAAGGACGAGAGCGAAGCTCTTTTTCAAAAACCTCCTGATACTGGCTCAGGTGGGCGACGACGGCCGACTCAGCATGGACTTGCAGGCGACTATCCAGCGTGGTGTAAATCTGTAAGCCATCCCGGTAGAGGTCGTAGCCTTTTTGGCGGCACCATTGCAGGAGCCTTTATCATTGGCTCCCTATCCAATGGACTAAATCTTTTGGAGGTTCCCTCTTACAATCAGCAAGTGGTCAAGGGAGTTGTGTTTATCATCGCTGTCTTATTAGACACCTTCCTGAAGCAGCGGGTGCAAAAATCCCCTTAACGGATCTGGTCAGGGTCGCTTACGTAGATAACCGGGTCTCCCTGATACCAGCCGATGATGCCTGAGACTTGAATCGTTTGCCCAGCCTGATAAAGTTTTTCTGGAGAAGAAGGGAAATTGCTCCAATGTTCCTTCAAAATGAGCACTTTGAAATAACCTCGATGTGGTTCAGAAAACCCCAATAAAACTTTCTTGCCATTGTTGTTAATATATTTGATTTCACCGGTTACAATCACCCAATGCTCAGCCCATTGGCGAGCTTGATGAAAATCAATGACCGCTTCAGGCTTAGAAGGCTCATGATTAGGGCGAACTGAGGGAGCAATCATAAGGTCGGCGAGGGGCTTGTGATAGCGGTCTTGGAGTTCGGGATTGCCACTGGTTAAAGCCACAACTGCCCCATCGGCACTTCGAAAGTAGATATTCTGATTGCTCACTGTCCAGACCGCATATTCACTCCAATACCGATCATACACATTTCCCTGACGGTAATAAATATAAAATCCGGGGTTGTAAGGGCGCGTGTTTTCCAACCCATTGGGACAAAAGTGGCTTGGGCTAAAGGGACAAGCGGCAGGGTTGTCTTGAGAGGTTACAATAGTGGGAAGGTATTCTGAAGTGATTCGATTGTAAAAAGTACCTCGACTATCTGAACGGTCTAAAATTCGCAAGGATAGGCCGGCTTCCCAATGTCCACCAAATAATACATCCCCCGCCATCGAAACGTTCGGTTGTTCATCGGTCAACAAATAAGAGCAAACCTCGGGCTCTCCTTGCCAATCGTAAGCAATCCAGCGAATTTCTCCGCCGCTAAGACCGCTGACCGTTGTATCATCTAGCACCATCTCGCCAAAATGGGAAGTCCAAGGAACCGGATGACAATTATGCCCCCGGATGACTGTGTAAACAATATCTTTACCGTTCGGTAACTGCTTGACGACAGGCTGGGGACCCATTGGCAGATAACTCTGATCGCCATACCCTCCATGCCCGATGTTTGCAATAAATGGGACACTCCCATTATCCAAATCGAGTACAAACAAAGCCTGCTGCTTGGGATAACGCTGTAACAAATGACGAATCGCATCATTGGTAATTCCAAAATCGGGATAGAGTGATTCCCAATCCAAGCGAACTTTCATTAATACATACCCCGCATTCTCTGACACTACGGGCCAGCCATAGCGATACTCCGCAAAATTGTACCCATCGCTTGTTTCACCTGCGGCCAAGTCAGGATGGACAGGGCGCACTCGCCATCTGCCAGTTCCATTACTATTGCTAATTGCATGTACATATAATTGTTGATCGCCGACAATCACAAGGTTACGTGTGGCAGAGTAGGAGGGAGGTGTCTCGAGATCAACATTGGCATCATAAACCCACAATCGAGTGAGCGTATCTTTGTCGAGGGCAAATACCTTTTTTCCCATGGCGAAAATCACGCGGTCAGGCAGCAATAGGGGAGGCAAGGGCAGAAGACTGGTCGCTCCACTAGCGAACTCCCCCAGGATTTGACCATCTGCGGCATTAAGTTTATATAACATTCCATTCGCCGAGACAACGAAAATCGCCCGCGTTTTCTGGTCATAAGCTACCGTTGAGTTAACTTGCCCAATCATCCTGCGATTCCAAATTTGGCCACCCGTAGCTTCGTCCAAAGCAAAAACGCCATCTTGCCCAGCCGCAATATAAACCCTCCCGTCGCCTGTCACCGGCTGTACATTACGAGGTAAAGAACCGTTGGAAGTCACTTTGCCAATGCTTCCGCGCTCATCGGGTCCATTCCACGCCCATCTCCACCGCCATGGATAGGCTACTGTCTGAGGTGTGTAACTGGTTCGCTGGGCGTTATGGGCATGTTGGGACCATTCGAGTGTCTCACTCGCTGATCTCACGATGAGCGGCAAATAAAGATAGGGTTCGCTACTTTGAAAAGGATTTCTGGCAAAGGCACGCAAAGGTTGATCATCCTTTTTGCCAATTGCTATAGCTAAACCGATCAGCAAGAACACAGCTAAGACACCCCATTTAGGGTTCGGATAATTTGCTTTCACTTTCTTCATTTCGGATCTATTCAATCGGTTCAAAAAGACAACGCTCTACTGCTCATCTGCCACGCATCACCAAAGGCAGATAAATTGCCTCGACATCACCAAGTGTGAGTTGAAACTTAACGGCGATGTCAGAAGTAAGCGGCTGTGGCAACTCAAGCGACAAGACATCGTTGTTCGATGGGACATTTCGGGTAAGAATCACCCGCCCCTCATAGGTATCCCACCATTCAACCTGATATACACCCGGGAGCATATCAGGAATTTGGATAAAACCAGAGCGGGGAATGATAGAGACATTATCCACCACATTGCGCCACGTGTGATGGCGGTTTTGAATCCAAAGATGACCGCGCTGAGCTACACGATCAACCTGCCCCCATGCCCTCAAGTCAGCATGGGAAGTGGTAGCCCGCGCATCCCGGTAGTGCCCATTGGTCAGAGGTATTCCATCCATAAAATTGCGAAAGGCCTTGAAGTGATAGTATAGGTCATAGTGGCGGATATAATAGGGGTCCCAATACAGCTCGATCAAACCGCCGGGGTTAATTTGTCCCCAGATTAAGTTGTGAAGCCAAATACCCCTCCTGTCCCTCCCTCGCTCGGAATTTTCATCTCCCTGCCAATCGCCTTCATTATCCCAGATTCCCACCTCCCCGCGAGTTACCGGTTTGCCCGGGCCGCTGAGCACCCTGCCCCCCAACTCAAGGCTATAGGCGGCGGTCAAGAATGCGGTATCGTGATGAACAGGGGTTGCATCAAACTCACCATTGATAAACATGCGCTGTCCATCAGGGCTGATCAGCTCGACATTGTCAATCCAAGCCTCACCGCCAGTGCCAAAACCATTTTGGAAGAAAATTGCCAGAGAATGGAGTTCGTCATCGGTCAAGATCAGGCGCGCAGAAGGCGGCGCAGGTCGACCATCGTGCGTGGTTCGGCTGTCAAAAGGCCTCCAGTCATAACTACCAGCGGGCGAACTACATACAAACGGCTTGCCTTCGATATCGGGGGGCACAACATTCGCCCGCCCAGAAGGCCCACCGTCGAGTATCCACAATAAACGCGGACCTGCTAAACTGTCCGGTGCACCGAAGGGACAGTTTCCTTGGAAATTGTTCGCTTTCATCCAAAAGCGAATCACCCACTCCCCGCGGCCGCGAATCACCAAATGACGCGGCGTTCCACCGTGGTTGTTAAACTGGGTATTGCCGGGAATGCGCACCGAATTGCCTTGACCCCCCATCACATATTCTGAACGGGACTCTAATCCCAGCGGCGGGCTGATCTGTTTTACCCAACCGGCTAACAACTGCTCTGAGCCACAGCAAGCATAGGCGTGGATGTCAGCGTAATCTACCCCGGCATAGCTCGGGTTGCCCCAAAACTCAATAATTGGGAAGCTGTGCCAATTGGAGGTAGTGACCAGATGACGATGGGGATCATTGGCTTTCATAAAACGGCCAAAAGCATCGGCTTGAGCGTAGTGGTTGCCATTATAGGGATCACCCTCGTTGATCAGTTCCCACGAGTGTACTGCGCGGGAATACCCCCAGCGCGCAACCAGATAGCGCCAGAAATACTCATGGTAGCGGCGCACGGCGGTGTTCGGTGCAGCATAGAAGCGATTGTTATCTAGGTCATAATACTCGCCAACCAAATTACCGCTGAGGTCAATATGATTGGCAATCCAGTCGTTCTTCTCCAAAACAACCGGCCGGATGGTCACGCCGCTCTGGGCTGCTTTCTCAAAAGCATAGTCCCACTGCCACGAGGGTTGTTGGTCAAAGTAAAGATGATAGGCAAAGCGATTCTTTCGCAAGATTTCTGGGCCGAGCTGACCACTTCCCAGATCTTCTCTTAGGGATACCTCGTCCACATAGACATCCCCACCTGTCGTGTTCTCCAAGATTAGGTAAAGGTTATCCAAAAAATATTCATCTCGATTAGTGCCGATCCTCGTCTCAACTTCCTGCCAGCCGCTGCCTGACCCAATTGGACCCAATAGCACTGTCGAATAGTCCCTGGTGGACACCGGGTTAGAGCAGGCTTCGCCCAACCATCCGCCTTTGCGAATCGTAAAGCCATAAGGATAAGAGGCATTGCGTGGGCCGCTGACTCCGACTAGCTTGAAACGCACCCAGAGTCGATAGGTCGTGTTAGGCTTGACCGCTACATTGCTCGAAAAACCTTGAAACATGCAAGGATTGCGGCGATTCGAAACCCTTGAATCGTTGTAATCCCACAGGCGTAACGAAAAGAGATGGTTGGCGTATGACTCGGCGTAACTCAAACTAGCAGGGTTGAAGTACCCCCCTTCGTGGGGCAAATGATGGGAATGCCAAGGATGCCAAGGGGACATGTAAATGCTAAAACCGCTCATCCAAACGCGGATAAAATTGACCCGGTTGGCTTCAAAACGGCGCATTTCGGCATCCACATCAAAGGTGAAGCGCTGGCTGTCGAAGCCAGATCCGTGTCCCATACCGATAAAGGGCGTTCCATCGGAATACTCAAAATACCCTGGGTCATTGGGGCTGATGCGGATGAAACCGTGGTTATGGGGCAAGTTAGAAGGAACAACTGTAAAGGTGCCCTCGCCGCTCAAGGCTGTGCCAGAAGCATCGGTTGCCCGCACGCGATAGCGCCATGTTCCAATCTCCTGAGGCGCAAAGCGGATTTTCCAAACCATCTCCCCTACCGGATAAAGCCATTCATTACCGTTCTTGCAATCGTTTTGGGCTGAGTCACCAATACACTGAACTTGATAGTCCTGATAGAGAAAAGCCGGTTGGACGACAACGGTGTTCCAGTTATCTTGGCTGAACTCGCCATTCACGGTAATACCCACTCCAGCTGGCACACCCCGCGGCGGATTTGGCTCGTAGGGAAAATAGGGATTGCTAGCCACTGAATTCTGAATGCGGAAGGTCAGCTCAAATTTTTCGTACAAACCTACTGTGTTCGCATTGGCTTGCAGTCCCTGAATGCACAAGGCAGTGGGGTTGGCGAAAGCCACCCTCTCGGTTGGGGAGGATCTTACGGCGTTCATGGACATGAGCAATCCCATTGCCATCGCCCCAACAAACATGAAAAAGGTTAGCCGCTGATAAACTTTCATCTTCGCAAACCTCCTCAGCATCGGTCCAGAAACAAAGCAAAGATCATCCTTAGGGAATCAAACCATTCCCGATCAATAATTGGCGAGGACTATTCCAGAAAGCCCCGCCTTTCGCTCTTTCAGTATAACGAAGGAGAGAGAACTTTTTTCTTAAGCCTACCATAAGATCAGGTTAGGAATTGTTTACGACGCTCCCGCTATCAGCATATCGAGACCGAGGTTTGAAACCAAACGAACAGCACTCTCCCACTGAGCAAGCTGAGCCCCAACGAGGGACAAATCAGCGATGGAAAAGGGGTTGTTTGTTATAATACAGTTACCCGACGCATTTTCCCTGAAAAAGGAGCAGAGTATGGCTGATTTTGACGTTATCGTGATCGGCGCCGGACCGGCGGGGTATGTTTGTGCCATTCGCGCCGCTCAATTAGGTCTAAAGACTGCTGTGGTAGATAAACAATGGCTTGGCGGAGTCTGCTTGAATGTGGGTTGCATCCCCTCAAAAGCACTGTTACGCAATGCTGAAATCGCCCATCTGTTGCGAGAAGGCGGCAAGGAGTTTGGCTTTTCCTTTGAAAACCTAACCTTGGATTACAGCGCGGCGGTCAAACGCAGTCGTCAGGTATCTGCCCGCTTGACCAAGGGGGTCGGCTTCTTAATGAAAAAGAACAACATCGAAGTGATCATGGGAAGCGCAAAATTGACCGCTCGCGATACGGTCGCCGTTACGGACGAAAGCGGCGCAACCAAAACCCATACCGCTCGGCATCTGGTGATCGCAACAGGGGCGAACGTTGCCATCCCCCAAGGCTGGACTGTCGATGGGCAGGTGGTCGTCACCTATGAGGAAGCCATCTTGCAAGAGAAGCTTCCCAGCTCGGCGATCATCATCGGCGCAGGGGCAATCGGAGTAGAATTCGCCACCATCTGGAGCTCCTACGGCAGTGAGGTTACCCTTGTCGAAATGTTGCCCCGCATCTTGCCGCTGGAAGACGAAGAGATTAGCGCCGAGCTGACCAAAGCCCTCAATAAGCGCAAGATTAAAACCCTACCCGGGCATCGCGTGGAAGGCATCGAGGTCAAGGATGGCACAGCAGTGGTGCATGTTTCCAGCTCTGAGGGTGAAAAAACCCTTGCAGTGGAACAAGCTTTGGTCGCCATCGGTTTCAAACCCAACAGTCGCAACCTTGGATTGGAAGAGGTAGGGGTGGCAATCGATTCTCGCGGCGCAATCGAGATCGATGAACGCATGGCAACCAACGTGCCTGGGATCTGGGCAATCGGGGATGTGACCGCTAAGCTGATGTTAGCCCATGTGGGCTCGGCACAGGGAATCGTCTGTGCTGAAAACATCGCCGGGGTCGAAACTGTCAAGTTAAATTACACCAACATGCCGCGGGCAACCTACTGCCAACCCCAAGTGGCTTCGTTCGGATTGACAGAAGCGCAGGCGAAGGAACAAGGCTACGAGGTCAAGGTCGGACGTTTCCCCTTCCAAGCCAATGGCAAAGCCCTCGGCCTAGGTGAGTCCAGCGGTTGGGTCAAGATCATCAGCGATGCAAAATACGGCGAAATCCTCGGCGCCCATCTGATCGGGCCCGAAGTGACCGAGCTGCTCCCCGAGTTGACGATCGCCCAAATGATGGAACTGACCGCCCATGAGATCGCCCGCAACGTCCACGCTCATCCAACGCTGAGCGAAGTGCTGATGGAAGCCGCTCACGGCGTTGAAGGACAACCTATCCACATCTAAGGACAGTGAACACACATTTGCATTTGCTGCTTGTGATCTTCATCAGCGGGGTGGCTGCCTGCACGGCTTGGCGTGCAGATAAACCCAAAGCCAACCCGACAGCAGCCCCTCCAACTCCAATCAGTGACTTCAGCAGCCAGACCATCAACCTGCCAGCTCCTCGCTTAGAAGGAGAGTTCAGTCTGGAAGAAGCGCTCGCCAAGCGCCGTTCGGTGCGCCAGTTTCGCCCCGAACCGCTGAACAGCGAGCAGCTCAGCCAATTGCTGTGGGCGACCCAAGGGATCACCGATCCAGCGGGTTTGCGCACAGCTCCTTCGGCAGGTGCGCTTTATCCGCTGGAAATCTATGTCGTCCTTCCCCAAGGGGTCTATCACTACAACCCGCATCAGCATCAACTATCGCAGAAGCGGGCAGGAGACCTACGCCCCGATCTTCACGCAGTGGCGTTACGCCAAGATGCAATTCTCCAAGCCCCCTTGACCGTCGTTATCACCGCCGTGTATGAGCGCACCGAGGCAAAGTATGGCAAACAGCGTAGCCCGCGTTATGTCCACATGGAAGCCGGTCATGCGGCCCAAAATCTGCTCCTGCAAGCTGTAGCCCTGGGCTTGGGCAGTGTGCCAATCGGCGCTTTCTACGACGAAGGGGTAAAAACAGCGCTGGGATTGCCTGCCGATCACCAACCGCTTTACTTGCTGCCGGTAGGTTATCCCGCTCCCTAACCTTCACACTCTGGCAAGCAACGATTGATAAAACGTGCGCGCCTGGGGCATCACCTGAGCGTAATCGGCGCGTTGATCAATCAGTTCTTGGTTAACTCGGAGAGCCTTTTGGCGCAGTCCCTTATCCTTTAAGGCGCGCAGGATGGCCGTTGCCAAGGCTTGACGATCGCCCGGCGGTACCAAATCGCCGTTCACCCCCGGCGTGATCCACTCGCGCAGCGATTCCAAATCGCCTGCAACAGGAAAGCTGCCACAAGCCATCGCCTCCAGCAATGTGTTGGGAGTGCCATCATGTTCAGTAATGGAGACGGTCACGGCTGCGTTCTGAAAAAGAGCTGCCATTTCTGGGCGGCTCATTCGCGGTAGCAGTTCAACGGCATCCGCAACCCTCTCCCGTTGAAGCCAACGTTCGGCTTCGACTTCTCCCTTCATCGCCGGGCATAAAAAACGCACTTCAGGCATCTGACGGCGCACAATCGGAATAGCGCCAAAGAACGTGTCATTGCGCACATAAGCGCGTAAACCACGGGGATTCACCACGAATGGGTGGGGAGTGATGTCCAGCCTTGGGTGAAACAGGGAACGCTGTACACCGCCGCCTCCCGGTAATACACAAGCCGGCCGGTCAGACGAAAATCCCCACTGGATTGCCAAGCGCTGATCGCGCAAACAATCCGTGTGTAGGGCATTTGCCCGCCCCAGGGTCTGACGCGTCAGCTCTTGCATCTTTCGATTGGCGGATGTGTGCAACGTCAAATCGTTCCCCCAGACCGAAATCAACAGCGGGCACAGCGGGTCTGCGAGAGCTGCGATCATCCCTTCATAGGGGATGCGCATTGCATGAACTAAATCAGGTTTCATATGATTGATCTCGTCCCGCAACTGCAAGGCCGGCTGTTTCAAGTCCAAGGGGACAAAGCGCTGACGAATTTTGGTGCGCCATTGAGCAGGTAACCAACGCCGCACGAAACCAGACGATGCGCTCTTGTCTCCAAGCCCGCTGCCGAGAAACGGCACCCGCAACCATCTCACTGAAGCAAAGCGCGAGTCGGCTTGACAAGGGTAGAGCGAAACCAGATGAACTTCATCCCCGCTTTCAAGGAAATAGGACATCCAATTCAGAGCAATGGGAGAACGTCCATCAGCAACAAAGAGCAAGCGCATGGTTTAAGTATAATCGCCGCACCGATGGATGGAAATCTTTTTGCGTGACAGGCCGCTCAAGTCAACTATTTGGTTAGCCCACTTTATTGCCACGAAGGCTGTGATCAGCCATGAGATCGAATTCGTTAAAGCGAGACGAAAGCCTAAAAACGATCACTTATCAGCTTCATCATAGGCTTTCGAGAGCAAATTTTGCATCCTGTCACTGAACACTTCGCCGAGCTGACTGAAGCGTTGGCGAGCTGGCCGGCTATAAATGCCGGCATGGCTGATTGGCAACCGTTGTTCAACGATCGTCTTTAACAGTCCACATCCCGCCGCCACTGGATCAATAACCGGCATTGCCATGCGTTCTTGGAAGCGCTCCACAAAAGCAGTCAAGCCCGCACAGCCCAAAAGCAACACATCGGCGCCGCGCGCACACAATCGCTCAGCGGAGGTCACTAGCGTGTCAAGGGTGCGTTCAGGTTGGGCATCAAACGAAAGGACGCG
>CAKZNJ010000122.1 GCA_937129505.1 uncultured Anaerolineae bacterium
GGCGGCGATATCGTTCAGGTGCTCAAGCAAGTCGCCTTGAATAAGGTGTAAGCGATGCCGCTGAAAGCGCTGGACTGTAGCTGCATCGGCAGTGATGATCGGCAACTCTCCCAGTGCTTCGCAGATTAAATTGCGCACCAAGGAAGGGAAGGTGGCAGACATGACAAAAAAGTGAGCGCGATAATTCTGTTGTAGATATTGCATGGTGCGCAAAATCATAGCGAGGCGTTTGATTTCATAGGTATGGATTTCGTCCATGATAAAAAGGGAGTGGTAATAATCTGCTAGTTGGGCCTCATACCCTTTTATGCGATACATCGCTTTGAGCATCTGGTAGGGGCTGAATACGCGAATGGGGGGATAATTCAGCTCGGCTAAATTTTTCATCCAACGAGCGGCTTGCGCTGCTCGGTCGGGATCATCGTCTCTTTCCATGAGATGGCGGTACAAAGCTAACAAGCCGCGCCCATGCTGCAGGCCGACGAGATCATGACCAAATAGCTCCCCTAACCGCCGCTGCATGGCGTTCATACTGGCTTGGTAGGGCAGCGTATAAAAAAGGCGCAAAGCTGAGCGTTGGTTGGCTGCCCAAAGCAAGGCCGCCTCGGTCTTCCCGCTGCCAGTGGGAGCAATTAGCAAACTTGAGCCTTCGGTTTGGGCTGCAATTTGCTGGTGGCGATAGAGATTTTTGAGATTCAGACCACGCTTTTTCAGCATCACTTCAGGATGGATTTGTAGCTCGGGCGGTTTCCCCACGTGGGCAGAAGCACTATGATCGCTCTGCAGAATGGTGCCACGCAAGAGAGTGACAACAGCCCATCGAGCGGTTTGATTCTCGGTTTGTGTTAGGGAACGAACAAAGTCTTGGAATCGAGAGAGGATGCGGCGGGTGAAGTTTGCGCCTTCTCGCCGGAAACGATCAACGGCTTGATCTCGATCCAGCAACTTGAGTGGGGGAAAACGGTCAAAATCCAAGCCCAACGCAACCGCCCAGTGCATACCACAGTCTTGTAACCATTGCCATAATAAAAGAAGCGTTTTGGGAGGAATTTGCTGGATTAAATCTTCGAGGTCATCTTCATCGTTTTCATCCAGTGTCGGATAGAGTTCACCCACTTCCCTGGGCTCCCGATGATGGGTAACAATAGCCGCAGCTATCCAAAGCTTTTGGTCCTCGTCTAACCCCTCTCTAACCCAAATCAGGAAAGGCAGGGAGAGCACTTCATGGCGGTGAGCTCCCCAGCTCTCTTTTGCCTTCTTATCCTTCCGCAATACCCCTTGGAAAGCCGGGTGAGCTTTCCCAAAGTCATGCAAGAAAACCGCCCAGTAAAGCAGATGCCATAAGTCTTGGCGTCCTAAATGACTTGGTAAATCCGGGCGAAGGCGGGCAAACTCAGCGAAGCGCGATAAAACCAGCCAGGTATGCAGGACAAGGCTCTCAGCTTGACCGCCTTCACCCTTTTCGGGGCTTTTTGCCCATAGGTTTTCTAAACCGCTGGGATAAGAGGGAGGTTTTTCAATCATCGCCGACAAACGAATGAAAAACCAACCCCAAATGCTTACCCCGATATTCAGGAGACTGCGGGTCTGCCCAAAAGAACGGTAAGCTTTCTCGCTCAAAGAAAAGCAATTCTTCGGGGCAATAGATGCGATCGTGAACAACAAAATAACGCTCAAACATTGGGCGTCTTCCCTGTTGATAATCGATCCACCTCGGCATAAGCACGGCATAGCCGCGATTGGTCAAACTATTTGCATGGTAAGGCAACAAGGTATGCTCTAAGTAAACATTTTGCGATTGCTCTAACTCCACAACAGATACGCTGGTGTAGGTGAACAAATCCTGCGAGCGCCCTAAAACCACTGCATAGGTAGGGCTGCGAAAAGCCTCAATCCAATCCGGACGGTCAAGATAGAGAATTAACCGCGGTTGAAATAAGAGACTGCGACGAAAGGGGTTTACATTCCCCTCCAGCACTTTGGGAAAGGGCGTATCCTTGATTTTGCCTGTGGATGGCGCTAACAAGATGATATGTTCCAAGTCATCCAGCTTGGCCATGAAACTGAAATGATAGGCAAAACGCACCTCTTTTGGGTCGAACCAATCCCCTAGTGCCGAGGCAATATGGCCATAGATGGTCGCCGGAGGAGGCATTTCATATGTTGGGTGGACCATGAACATAAAATGAGGATAGCGGAATGAAGTCGTGACTCCCTCCGCAATCACTTTCAGAACCCGCATGGTGTCCTCCTAATCTAACCAGCCCTCATTTTTGCGCAAATCTTCAATCAACCGCTGAAATGCTTGACGAGGGTGGCTTATCTCAAAATGGTCAAATTTTTCGAAGCGCTCTCGCTCTTCATCGAGGTAACCGTGCGTCCACCCCACATAGATCGGAGAGAGAATTTGATCGTTAAAGACGGTGAGAACCTGTTGGAGGGCTTCGTGATTGATCGCAGGCTGCCCCTTTGCATCAGCTTTGACAATGTGGCCAAAGATATGGTTGCCGCCCTTTGTTACAGCCATCACAACAATAACTGGCATCACATCGGTGTAGTGCAGAGCTAACTTTGCCCCTCCTTCGAGCATTGCCATGCCTTCAAAGAGGGTGCTAATGCGCTGAAT
>CAKZNJ010000123.1 GCA_937129505.1 uncultured Anaerolineae bacterium
CGAAGGACGGGTCTATTTGCACAACCGCGATGTCATGCAGCTAAGCGACGAAGAATTTCGCCAGAATATCCGCTGGGTGGAAATGTCGCTAGTCCCTCAGGCAGCCATGAACGCCCTCAATCCGGTCATTCGGGTTGGTGATCAGGTGGCAGAACCAGCTATCATTCACATGGGGATGAGCAAGGCAGAGGCGCTTGAGGCAGCACGAACAATGTTCCAGCGGGTGGGTGTGGCGGAGGATTTCCTGAGCCGCTATCCCTTTGAATTGAGCGGCGGGATGCGTCAACGGGTAGCGCTTGCGATGGCATTGGTGACGATGCCAAGCTTGGTCGTCCTCGATGAACCGACATCTGCGTTGGACTTGCTCACCCAAGCTAATATCTTCAACACCCTAAAGCGAATTAAGAAAGAGCTGGGGACGAGTTTTATCCTAATCACTCATGACATTGCGACCTCCAGCGAGCTGGCTGATGATGTCGCCGTCATGTATGCCGGCCAAATTGTCGAGACAGGCGAGGCAAAAGATTTCTTCCCCGATCCACTCCATCCATACTCTAAGATGCTGATGGCCAGTGTCCCCCGTCTGCGGGCAGACCAGGACCCCCAATTTATCACCGGTCAACCGCCTAGCTTGATCTCGCCGCCTACGGGTTGCCGCTTCGCCGAGCGTTGTCCGTCGCGTTTTGAGAGGTGCGTTGAAGATCCACCCGTGATTGAGAAAGATGGCCGCAAAGTGCGCTGTTGGCTGTACGCCTAAGGAGTTAGGATGGTATTAGAAGTCCCAACTACGATCGAACCAACACTGGATCAAAGAAAAGTTTTGCTTTCCATTCGCAACTTGCATGTATGGTACGAACTACGCCGTTTCGGTTTCGGAATTGTAGGTTATGTTCGCGCAGTGGATGATGTCAGTTTTGACTTGCATCGCGGAGAGGCGATCGCGGTAGTTGGCGAAAGCGGTTGTGGTAAATCGACCTTGATGAAAACGATTTTGGGCTTGGTACGTCCCCGCGAGGGAAGTGTGACCTTTGAGGGGAAAGAAATCGGTCAAGCCGATCAGGCGACCCTAAAATGGTACCGCTCCCAGGTTGGTTATATTCAACAGGACCCTTATGGCGCTTTGCCACCCTTCATGAGCGTCCGGCGCATCCTCGAGGAGCCACTGGTGATTGCTGGGATGAAAGACGGAAAAGAGCGGTTGGAGCGGATTCATCGCGTAATGGAAGAGGTCAAGCTCTATCCTGTTGAGGATTTTCTCGGCAAGTTCCCGCACATGCTAAGCGGTGGGCAGCAGCAACGGGTGGTTATTGCGCGCGCCATGATCCTAAATCCGAAACTCATCGTTGCCGATGAGCCGGTTTCTATGTTAGATGCCTCGGTGCGGGTTGAAATTCTGAAATTATTGCGCGGGTTACAGGAATCTCATCATCTGTCCTTTATCTACATTACCCATGACCTTTCAACGGTTAAGTATTTTTCTGAGCGTATCTTTGTCATGTATGCGGGCAAATTGGTGGAGCAAAGCCCGATCGGGGAGCTTTTGAAAAACCCCTTACATCCCTACACCCACGCCTTGCTCTCGGCTACTTCGGATCCTGATGCACGCAATGCACTCTCGTTTCGCGAAGTGCCGCCCGGCGAGCCGCCGAGCTTGGTCAAGCCCCCACCCGGCTGCCGCTTTCATCCCCGCTGTGCTCAGATGATCGAGGGGTTGTGTGAGATTGACGAACCGCCGGAATTTACCCCCGTCCCTGACCACCGCGTTGCCTGTTGGCTCCATAAGGAGTAGGTTTCGATGCGGGCTTGGCAGATTATTTTGATTGGGTTTCTTTTGTGTTTGAGTGGCGTGATCCTGCCCTTCTTAATGGTATTGAAAATCCTTGAATCCACGTTCTTGTTGAATTTCTTGTCCTATACCGCTTCGATCTTGGGGCTGTTCCTAGGTATTATCGGCGCTGCTTATTACGTACGGGAAAACCGCCAGAGATGAGCGGGTGATAAAGGGGATTTTTGTCGTCCTCTGTTAGAGCGAAGTGAGCAGCTCGAATCCGGTCTGTGCGGATGAGAAAGATTCCACACTCGCTACGCTCATTCGGAATGACACCCCCTCCCGTGTGATGTGGAACGAAGAGAGACATCTTGAAAGATTTCTCAGTCGCTGACGCTCCTTCGAAATGACAGGGAGGCGTAATCGCTGGCGCTCGTTCAGCATGATACCTATACCGTGTCATGTCGAACGAAGGGCAGATTGGATTTTGAACATCAAGTTGACGAGGAGGGGACTGCACGACAGCCGCTATGTCTGCGACCGTTAAGCGGCTGCTCAGGGGGAATATCCAGCGCATAAAAGGGGAAAGCCCATAAAGTGCTGCCGAGGCTCCTGAATCTTACCGAGACCGGAACGATCGAAAAATCGCACATGGTATAATCATTGATAGGTTGCATTACCCAACGGCAAGGGACTGAGGGATTTCTCCCGCCATGGTCCGGCCGCAGGTTGCCTGTGCTGGACGGATCGGTAGTTCAAGTTTCAAGAGGCAGTTGATGAAAGAGCAGTATTTGACCCTAACCGACAAGGCGAAACAAGACACGAGATGGGACTTAGTCCAAGTAACTGATTTGGTCAAATATTTTCCTGTCAAAGGAGGACTCCTGCAAAGGGTGGTTGCTTGGGTGAAAGCAGTGGATCGAGTGTCCTTCACAGTTCGCGAGGGGGAGACAGTTGGGTTGGTTGGCGAGTCTGGTTGTGGCAAAACGACAGTTGGACGGTGCATCCTGCGGCTGATTGAGCCCACATCTGGCAAAATCTTTTTTGAAGGGGTAGACATCATGACCTTGCGGGGCAATGAGTTGAAAGAGATGCGCCGCAATATGCAAATTATCTTTCAAGACCCTTACTCCTCCCTCGATCCCCGCATGCCAATTGGCGAATCGATCGCCGAGGGATTGCATATTCACAACATTGGCACTCCCCAAGAACGTTTCGAGACTGTCATCGAAATGTTACGCAAGGTCGGCTTGGAAGACTATCATGCGCGCCGCTACCCCCATGAATTCTCTGGCGGACAACGGCAACGCATCGGCATCGCCCGTGCCTTAGCACTGAAACCCAAATTTATTGTCGCTGATGAACCGGTCTCCGCTTTGGATGTGTCCATTCAATCTCAGGTGCTAAATATCCTAAAGGAACTGCAACGCGAATTTGGGTTGACCTACTTGTTCATTGCTCACAATTTGAGCGTAATCGAACATATCTCTGACCGGGTTGCGGTCATGTACTTAGGAAAATTAGCGGAGTTTGCCGAGCGACGCGAACTGTTTCGCAATCCCTTGCATCCTTATACTCAAGCGTTGATGTCCGCTATTCCCATCCCTGATCCGAAGCTAAAAAGGGAACGGATCATCTTGCAGGGCGATGTCCCTAGTCCTTTACATCCACCGCAAGGCTGTCGTTTTCATCCCCGATGTCCGCTGGCGATGGATCACTGTTCAGTCGAAGAACCTCCCTTTCGCGAAGTCAGCCCCGATCACTGGGTGGCTTGTTGGTTAGTGGAATAGCGTGGTGAACCCTGCTTTACCCACGGTGAAGATTTTATTAGTGGATGACCAACGCGAAGTGCGTCGAATGCTCAGGGCTGCCCTTGAGTCTCAATTCCCCATGGCGAAATTACAGGATGTCCCTTCTGCTGAAGAGGCGATGGTTTTGCTATCGCAGGAGGATTTTGACCTCTTGGTGGTTGACGTCCGCTTAGCCGGCATGAGCGGCTTGGAGATGGTCGAGAAAGCTCGGCGGCGTCAGCCCGATTTAAGCATTGTAGTTGTCACGGGCTTGAATGACCCCGCTATCCATCAACAGCTCGATCAAGCGCCGATCCAAGCGTGGTTCCGCAAACCTCTGCCAATGGAAGACTTTTTAGCCTTTGTTAGCCACTTACTGGGCGAGTTACCGAAAGATCTGCCTTCCCCCCTTCAAACAGCCATGCCTGTCCCTGCTGATCAGGTAGACTTATCCATTGACGAGAGATTGCAAGCTCTTTGTAGAGAAGCGGGGTTGGAAGGGGTGTGGCTCAGTGATGAGCAGGGTGCTCTTCTTGCGCAATCTACTAGTGCGCCGCCTACACTACAATTCTCCAACCTAGAGCAATATTTTTCCCGCCTGTCAAGGGATGTCGAAAATTTGCAAACCGAGTACGGGTCAGAGAAAGTGCCGCCGCTCCTTTTTTACCTGAAGGCGGATCATATAGTGTCCCAACTTCGCCTCGGCAAATTTCGGGTCACTTTTTGGGTTCAGAGAGAGGCGTTGCCTGAGCAACCCTATGCGTTGCAAATGGCGCTGTTGCAGAGAGGGCAGCAATTGCTTGCAACTCTGAGCGGCGATCGAACCTTTTTGGAGGGCAGACCTAAGGCTGAACCATCAACTGGCGAAGAAACGGATCAGTCATCTATCGCTGCGGATGCATCTCTAGAAGCGCTATTTCAGAACGCTACATTGGAACTTAACCAACCTAAGCAGGTGGACGAATTTTGGGAGCAGGGTCTTAGCAGCGGTGAAATGGGCGATACAACCCATTCCCAAATGCTTGATTTCGACCAAGCTCGTCAGCTTGGCATCTTGCCTTCCGATAATCACGAAGGGGCGGTTAGGGGATAATCTCAAAGCTGACGTATGGCTCAATGAGCTGCAGCGTTTGGGGTTTTATGCCGTACACTTTGAGCAAATCTTGCAAAGAGTGAAAAAAGCCATTGCGAGTGCGGTAGGCGATAATTCGCTTTGCCAAGACAGCGCCAATGCCGGGTAGAGATTCGAGCTCTTCTTGGGTGGCGTAATTGACATTGATAAAGGGGCTTTGGGTGGGGGTAGGGGTATATGTGAAGGCTGTTTTGTCTGGCGTTGGGGTGGGGGTAGCGAAGGTATTTGGAACGAAGATGTGTTGTCCATCGCGTAACGGAGCAGCGAGGTTTAGACTGGCAAGGTAGGCTTCGGTGCGAGCACCACCGGCGGCTCGGATGGCATCTTGCACCCGACTGCCATAGGGCATTGTATAAACCCCGCTAGCTTGCACTGCGCCGGAGACGTAAACGACCAAACCCGCCGGAGTGGGATGGGCGGTAAGGGTGATCGCGTGACCACGGGGTTGGCTGGTCAAGAGCAGCACCAAACCCGCGGATAGCAAGCCAAAAAGAACCCCTATGACAATGTGCAAAGCTGCTTTCATCGCTCAGAGCAACCTAAGGGTTGATTTGCAAGCTGAGTCCCAATCTTTGTTTGGATGCGTCGACATGTAAAATCCGCACTTGGACGCGATCTCCCTCCCTGAGAGAGTGTAATTGGTGTTGATTTTCCTCTAAGGCACCAAATTCTGTAATGTGAATCAAACCGTCTAACCCTTCTTCGAGACGAGCAAAGGCGCCAAAGGGGACAATGCTGGTAATGACCGCTTCGGTAATTTGGCCAGGAAAATAGCGTTCTTCTGCGGTTTCCCAAGGGTTTTGACATAACCGCTTGAGACTGAGGGCAATTCTTGACCGTTGGGGATCGACTTGAATCACATAAACATAAACTTTTTCACCCAACTTTACCACATCGCTCGGGTGACGCACTCTACCCCAAGAGAGCTCTGAAACGTGGATCAAGCCCTCCACTCCACCAAGGTCAACGAAAACGCCGAAATCCGTGATGTTGGTTACCACGCCTTGAACACATTCCCCGGCTTTAAGCTGAGAGAAGAGCCAATTACGGCGACCGCTGTCAGCTTGGGCGGCTCGTTCGGAAAAGACGACTCGCCCGCGTTGCGGATCGCATTCGATTACCTTGAGGCGCAGGGTATGACCCTGATAGGCGGCAAGGCATTGTTCTTGCTCCTCTGGGGTGAGATTGGTGGGCATATCAATCAGATGCGAGATCGGCACAAAGCCTTGTAATTGGCCGCCGCAGACTAATAAGCCGCCCTTGTTGTAACCGGTCACAGGCAGGTCAATCACTCTATCTTCATGGTATAAAGTTTTGGCTAGACCCCAATCGACAATATCCGTCGAAGGCGCTCGGCTAGGAGGGGGTGAAGATTTGAATTTTTCGACTGGGCGTTGGGGTCTTTCATTGCTGTAATAATCTTCGGCTAGAACAGCTTGCCACCATCCTTCATCAAGAGGTGGGGGTTCATCTTTAGGTGCGATTCGCTGGGTTTCGGTCACCATTAAGTCACCTCACATATCAGAACGAACTATGGGCTTTGTCGGATGAATTTTGCTTTTCTGCGGTAACTTGCTTTTCCATCTCCAAGATAGCACGGGCAACCTCTTCGATAGCAACGCGTTGTTTGCGGTAAAGATCCGCTTCGGATAAGGCGAGGCGTTTGGCGACTTCGCGCACGCTTTTGCCCTCCATAAACTTCATCTCCAATATATTATACAATATCCATTCGGCTGTAAAGCGCCTTTCTCCTTCGGGTCGCACCTGATCGATGGCGCGGCGCAGGATCGCACGCAGTGCGTTGGTGGGATTGTCACCGTGTTCGTTGAGAGCTTGTTGCACAACTTGTAACCTGATCAGAGGATTACGGGAGAGGCGCGGTCCACCCCAGTAGTGGGTGAGGGCTTCCTTAACCCATCGCGCCATACTCTCGGCTGGCATGGCGGAGTTAATCACCTCAGTGGGGGTGAGAGGCGCACCAGAGTCATAGCGGGCTAGGGCGCGCAAGCGTTGTAACCATTCCATTTGTGGGGATAGGGCTTCGAGAGAAGAGAAGACTTGACTCTGCAAATAGCGATCTTCTAAGACCAAAGCAGCTCGTTGAGAGAGCAAACGAAGAGCTTGAGCTTGCTCAGAATCCAGGTGTTCATTCAGCGGGCGTTTCGTCCCCATTAAGCCTAACAACTGCACTTCTGCCGCGTTTTGAGTATAGAGAGGAAAAAGCCAAAACCCCCCCCACTCGAAGTAAGAATTGTCATGGTTAACCTTGGTTTGGGTCAGGATATAACTGGTTAAGTCTTCTTTCTCGAGGTAGGAAATATCGCCGATCGTTACCAATGTTTCCAACCCACTTGGCGCTAAGGTGACGATAAAAGCCTGATTGGTTTGCAAACGATCGCAAACAGCGGCGAGGATAGCTTCCAGCAATTGACGGATGTCACCGCTGGTGAAGAGGCGTTCTTCGATCGCCTGTAGGCGTTCGATGTCTTTGCGATCGTTCCCAATTAGAAGGAGCCGCTCCCAAAGAGGTGCCGTCAATGTGATGAGGTGCTGGAGAAGCAGTAAGGTTCCAACCATCAAAAAGGGGACAGCCGCATTGTAAGGCATCCCAAAGCGTTCCCCGGCGCGGCGAGCGATAGTTGTCACCGCTAAGACGGTCGAGGCGGTCACCGGTCCACGCAAAATCCATTTTGCCAATCGCCTTTTGACCACCCGGTCGGGCCAAGGAACCCCGAAAAAGGCGACAGCATAAGCCATCAGGATCAGCAGAAATGAGACGATTACGTTGCTGATTGCGGCGGTGGACCAGAAAATAAAGGCATGTTGGCGGGCAAATTCTGAACCGAAGAGCAAATAGGGAAAAGAGCCAAGCGTGGGCGCCAGAGAACCGATTAGCAAGTACCCCATCCGCCGCCTGCTGGTTGTTGTCACGGTGCGCCGGTAGGCGCGGACGAGGTTCACCCAAGCAATGGCGCTCAGTAGGAGGTAATAAACCGTGAAGATGGTTGTCAGCCAGGTTCGCTGTAAGTGCGGAGCTGGTCTCCCTCCGCTCACCAAATGCCCTACCAGCAGGGAGAAGGGAAGGGTGAGCAGAAATCCAAAGGAGACTAGATAGGATAGTCGCACGGCAAGTCTGCGCCGCCCGCGCGAAGGTCTGCCAGTGGTGGTCAAGACAGCGTCAGAAAAGTGCAAATAAGCTGCTGGTAGAAAAGTGATTCCGATCCATTCCATGCGCAACCACATTTCACGGATGGCATTGGTCGCCGCAACACTGCTAAGGGCATCCCCCACCGAAACGATGACCACACAGGCCAAGATCGTGGCGAACGAACGAGTTACGCGGTCGCGTAAATTAAACGAGAGGGCATAGATTAGTAAGGAAAATGCTGTGATGGCAATTCCCGCAGTGAGGAGCTGATTTAGGGTGCGGAGAATGCCAGTGATCGAATCTGCCATCTTCAGTACCTTCTGGATTAATGGATGGTCTTTGCAAAAAACAAAGCCACATCCCCATTGGGGTAATAGGCTTCCTGAAAACCACAAAAATCAAAACCGAATTTTTTTGCCATCTGGATCGCGGGATCATTGCGGGATTGAATCTCGAGCAGAATGCGTTGCTGTTCCTTCTGGCTTCCCCACTCCTCCGCTGCAAAGAGTAATGCTCTGCCGATGCCTTGACGGCGCATGGTTCGTTGTACAATAAGATCGCTAATCCATACTGTATGAGGGGATTTTTGCAATGAAAAGGCGATATAGCCGACGATTTGTTCTTGCTGGGTTGCAACGAGGATAGCGTCGCAATAACCCCATTGGTCTAATAGCTGTTGCCGATTGCGCGGATAATCGACGCGGGTGGGGCGAGGTAGGCGTACCCGGCGGAGGACTACGGTTTGGGTTTCGTCTTCTTCTGTCTCGATGTCAATTTGGCGGACATATAACGTTGTGTAGTCCCTTTCAAGGGCAAGCAGTTGTTCCAGATCGGAGACATGAGAAGGACGGATTTCAATCTTTGGCATCGGCACTTTCTCTAAGGTTGAGGGGTTTCTGTGTTGGATGAGACACTGATTTGAATCATGCAAGGCGTAGCGGCGACCCCTTGATTGTCCACAACAACCAAACGAAGTTGGTAAATCGATGGAGCGAGAAGAGCGGTATTCCAAGTTCCAAGCAGTCCATCGGGTTGGAGCTGATTGCCCGCTAGGATGGTCAGCCAATCTTGTTCGTCCGCCCGGCGCATTTCGAGTTTATAAAAGCCGAAGTTAGGTGTATTTGCTGAACCGCTGATTTCAACAATTCCTCTGACTTCTGTGCCGTTTTGAGGGGAGGAGATGTTAATTTGACCTGGGACGCATAGACTTTCCTCTGAAGGGCTCATAGCAGCAGCTGCTAGCGGAGTTTCAGGTGGTTCAAGCGCAGTCTGATCCGATTGTGCCTCTTCGGGGAGGGAGATGGTTGTGGTAGGAGTAGCAAGGATATTCAAAGTAGGAGTAAAAAGGGGAATGGCAGCCGGCATGGTCGGCAGGATGAAGGAAGTGAGCGTGAATTCGGCAACAATTAAAGCCAAGATAAAGATCAACATGCTTGCGGCTTGATTCAGCCGTCCTTGGGCGTTTTCACGCTCGAGGCCAAAAACCGCTCCGCGCAGTTCTTGCCACGCCAAAAAGAATTTTCGTAAATAAAAGATACCCACTAATCCCAGAATGAGATAAATCCATATTTCAAAGGTGCGAAAAAAGCGTAAGGCCTCTAACATTTTCTTTGATAGTTATGCATGGCTTTACGATGATCGTCCTTTCAGTGCGTTAAGCAAAATCCTCTAAGGCTGATCGGCTAGCCGTCGCAACACCCCGCGCAGGATTTGAATTAGGTTGGGGACGATCATCCGACCCGCTTGAAGCACTTCTTCGTGGGTAGTGATGGTGTTCCCATCCAAATTGGCTTTGTTGCTGATGCCAGAGATGCCCAAAACACGCATTCCGCCGTGCCGGGCGGCGGTAACTTCCGGCACGGTGGACATCCCAACCGCGTCGGCACCGATTTGGCGCAAAAAACGTAAATCGGCAGGGGTCTCAAAAGAAGGGCCAGCCAGACAGATATAGATACCTTCGCGCAGGAGAATGTGGCTCTCAGCGGCTGCTTGGCGGGCAAATTCACAGAGCTGCCGATCGTAGGCTTGGCTCATATCGGGAAAGCGCGGCCCGAGCTCATCGATATTTGCCCCTCGTAAGGGGCTTAGCCCCGCCATGCCGATTAAGTTTAGATGATCGGTGATCAACATCAAATCGCCGGGTTCGAATTCGGGGTGAACTGCGCCGGCTGCGTTGGTGACGATCAGGGTCTGGATTCCTAAACGTTTCATCACCCTGACCGGGAAGACCACTTGCGCCATGCTATACCCTTCGTAATAGTGAACGCGGCCCTGGGAAATGGCTACCTTCTGCCCTTCAAACTCTCCGACCACAAGACGTCCCTTGTGGCCTTCAACAGTCGATTGCGGCCAGTTAGGGATTTCGTTGAATGGGATTGCTACCGAGTTGGGGATTAATTCGGCAATTTCTCCTAAACCTGAGCCTAAAATGACGCCGACCGTTGGCTGAAATGGCAGGCGACCGCGCAGATAATTGGCTGCTTCATCGATTTGTTCAAGGCTAATCCACTCGCTCATCCTCAGTCCTTTTGCATCCAAGATCGTTTGTGTGGGGTATATCCCGCCATGAATGGGATTACTCCTCCTTGCCATTGAAAACCAAGGTGTGGGAAAGAGTTCCCTTTCCTACCTACGCCCTTTACCCCACCCAACTCGCCTTGATGATTATATCATGATGGAAAAGCTGAGGTTTACTGGCACTCGCCCAGCGCCATCGTTTTTTTGCAGCCTTAATGGGATAGCTCTTTCAACACCTCCCAGAAAGCATTGGCGGCCACATCCACGGCGTTGTCGTCAATCCAATAATGCACAACGATTCGAAAACGGTGTGGCTCAATGGCGCCGACCTGGACACCCCGCTCTTTCAGCGCCTCGCAAACCTTTTTGGTCGTCACGGGGCAGCCTGAGTCTAATTGAGCGAAGATCATGTTGGTGGCTGGTGAACCCGGCTCAAGGATCAGGTGAGGCGCACTGTTTAATTTTTCGGCTAGACGCTTGGCGCGAGCATGGTCTTCAGCCAAGCGATCGACCATCGTTTCGAGGGCGACAATGCCTGCTGCTGCTAGCACACCAGCTTGGCGCATCCCTCCGCCGAGTTGTTTACGCACGCGCCGCACGCGCTCGATAAAAGGTTGACTTCCGCAAATCAACGAACCAACTGGCGCGCACAAGGCTTTGCTAAGACAAAAGGTGACCGAGTCAAATGGTTCAGCTAATTCTTTGGCGGAGATGCCCAGAGAAACGGCGGCGTTAAAGATGCGCGCCCCATCTAGATGGGTGAGAATGCCTTGTTCTTTGGCGAACTCAGCTACTTGCCAACAATACTCAGGCGAGAGCACTACTCCACCACAGCGATTGTGCGTATTCTCTAAGGCAATTAAACGGGTTGGAGGTTGGTGAATGTCTTTCGGCCGGATTGCCGCATGTAAATGTTCTATGGCGATTGTTCCGTCAGGTTGATTCGGCAATTGGCAGGAATGGATTCCCCCTAAGGCGGAAATTCCGCCAGCTTCGTATAGGAAGGTATGAGCTTTATCTCCAACAATCACCTCATCCCCGCGTTGACAATGCGCCAATATGGAAGCGAGATTGCCCATTGTTCCCGAAGGGACGAACAACGCAGCTTCCTTTCCCATCATTTCGGCGGCCATCGCTTGAAGGTGATTGACTGAGGGATCTTCGCCATACACATCATCTCCCACCTCCGCGCGCGCCATGGCTTCGCGCATCGCTGGAGTTGGTTCGGTGACGGTATCCGAACGCAAATCGATGGTTTTCATGTTATCCTCCAGAGTGTCTTAAGGTTTCAAGAAGGTCAACTAGCTCATTTGGCAAGGGGCTTTCGAAAGTCCTTACTTGGTTTTCTCCTGGGAGGGTGATGGACAAGCGAGAGGCATGTAAAAAGTGGCGACGAATAGGGAGCGTTGGCTTTTGTCGCCCGTATATGCGGTCTCCTACCACAGGACAACCGATGAATTGTAGATGAAGGCGAATTTGATGCGTCCGTCCTGTGAGGGGGTGTACTTCCAGAAGAGTGTGACGGGGAAAGGCTTCTAAGGTGCGATATTCACTGATGGCTGTCCGTCCCTTTCCTTCAGGCACGATTGCCATTCTCTTACGCTCTTCTGGCGAGCGACCGATGGGCGCTTCGATCCGCCCTTTGGGGGTGGGAGGTGTTCCATCCACCAAAGCAAGATAGATTTTCTCTGCCTTGCGTAAGCGGAATTGATCCTGTAGCCAGCGGTGCGATTTCTCGTCTTTCGCCATCAAAAGGATACCTGAGGTCTCCTTATCCAGACGATGAACGACGCCGGGACGTTGTTCACCGCCTACCCCTGCAATTTGAGGCGCATGGGCGAGCACCGCGTTGACGAGGGTGCCTGTTGCATGACCTGCAGCCGGGTGTACGACGATGCCGGCTGGTTTATCGATCACTAAAACATGTCGATCTTCATAAATGATTTTAAGGGGGATTGGCTCGGGTTGGAGGTGAGTCGGTTGGGGTGGAGGGATCGTGGCAACGATTTGGTCGCCCTTTTGCACCACCTGTCCGCCTTTTTTCGCGGCGATGCCGTTGACCAAGACAAATCCATCCTTGATCAAACCCAACCAGCGAGCGCGCGACAATTCAGGTGCTTGAGTCAACAGCACCTTATCCAATCGTTGGGGGGATGTTTCTGAGTATATAAACGAAAGCTGCCGTTCACCCACTGCGAGGACCTTCTGAGGAGACCTCACTAGCGATATCTTCTAGTGAGTCGCGGGGTTGATCGGTTGGTTCGGGATGTTTTTCTTTGTCGCGCCAATCTTTAATCCAGATACCCAAT
>CAKZNJ010000124.1 GCA_937129505.1 uncultured Anaerolineae bacterium
CTACCTACAAAAAAATCAGGTGGAGCTCGCTGCTAGATATGCGCAAGAAGCTGTGGAGAAAAATCCCTTCGAAGTCGATTATTTGACCCTGCGCGGCGAAATTGCCCTGCTCATGCAGGATGCTGCAACTGCCCTGCAGCTTGCCGAACAAGCTCTCGAACAACCTACGGACAACCCCTTGGTGTGGAGTCTATTTGGCAGAGCCCTTCATGCAGCCGGTAAAACCGATGACGCGCTGCGCGTGCTCGAACAAACCATCCCCGATAAGGCAGAATTTCTCGGTCTACACCTCGAAAGAATAGCCATTCTGCGAGAATGGCGGGGTCAGGAAGCAGCTCTCAAGGAAATTGAACGTTTATTGGAATCCTATCCTCAGTCAATTCCCCTGCTCCTGACTCAAGCTGAACTCTTGGCAGAAGTGGGACAAATGGATGCCGCAATCAGGGCGGCTCAAACAGCCTTACGCCAATCCCACCAAGCCACCGCTGCTGTCTCTCTCCAAGATCATGCAAGTAGTCATCACCTGTTAGGACATCTGTTCTATCGAAATGGTCATTTAGACCAAGCGGTTTATCATCTCAACGAGGCAATCAAACTGAACCCCCACCAGGCGTCAACTTATCTGATTTTGGGCGAAGTCTACCTAGCACGCGGTGAAAATGAACGCGCCCTTGTCGCTTATCAACGCAGCTTGAACATCGATGTGGAGAACAGCCACGCATATTTTAAATGCGGTGTGCTTTACAAGGAACTCAAAGATTACCCCAAAGCAGAGCAAATGCTCCGTCAGGCAGCCCGACTGGAACCCAATAATTTGGCTATTCAGCGACAGCTCGGTGCGGTTGTCGCTTTGAATCTGATTCACACCCAAAGGACAAAAGAGAAAAACATCCCATGAACCCTTCTACTTCTCGCTTTCATCCTTGGCGTAAGTTATCTCGACCAGATGTCCTCCTACTCATTCAAACGGCTTTTTCCTGTCAGGATTATCACTTTGCCGCTCAAGTCGCTCTTGATTGGCTAACAGATTTTCCGGGTGACCTGCCATTGCGTTTTCTGTATGCCCAAGCGCGAGCTAACGGGGGACATTTTGCCTTGGCTGCTACCCTGTTGGATGATATCCTCCAAAAGGACCCCGAATATATAAAAGCACTAAAGTTACGACTCAAAATCGAACAAGAACTTTATCAGAACAACTTGAAAGTATTGCGAGTCTATCAACCTAAATCCCCCTATAGTCTAACTGATTACCAAGAATGGTTAATTGCGCTTGAGGGATATGATGCTGCGACGACCAAACGTCCCTATGATCGGCTCGAACTTCGCTGGGGAGAGGAAATTGTCCCCCTGCGGAAAAGCTTAGCGAAGTATTCAGCGCTTTGGAATCAATATTCTTTCGAAGAGTTCCAGAACCAATTACGAACACTTTTGGCGGTCAAACCGAATCATCCTTTGATCGCCATAACCCACCTTGAAGGTGTTTATTTGAGTTATAAAGCAGGAGCAATTCCATTCCCTGTTCTGCGACAGTTGGTACAGCATTATCAACGCGCTTTCCCAAATTGTCTCTACATCGGTTATGTTGCAGTCGAAGTCTGTCTGGAGAATGGGGAGGAAGAACAAGCGGTGGCTTCTTTGCACAGCTTAGCAGCCCGTGACTTGACTGCCCAGGTGGCACTCCGCCTTTGGAGTGCCGATCATCCATTTCTAGATATGTGGCCTAAAACATTTGAAAAACAGCTCACCATTGCTATTCCTGCCCGCATTGCAGCAATCTTGGGCTGGAATCGGCTCCCTCGGCAAGCTTCGGAATCGCCTCTCCCCCAAAGCGTTCAGGTGAGAAATTCGCTAGAAATACCCAAGCAAGTTATCTTACCTGAAAAATCTAACGGAGGCGAGCAAAGCTACGCCGAAGAAACTCCCTCGCGCTTTATTGAGCTTACGGACACATTTATTCCTTCAATCTCTGAGGAGCTGCGAGATATTCAGCAAAGCTTCGACCGAATCGGAACTCGCCTGAAACGACCCAACACCGTACACTTGGATGGCCGCCAACCAATTTATGTGGCGGTGACCAACAAATCTCAATTTGCCCGTTATTTCGGGTCGGAAACCACTGAAGAAATTTTACAAGCGATCCAAGGTTTGCTTACTGCTATTCAAGCTGCAAAGGGATGGCGGGGTCTTCTATATCTCGTTGATGAGGGACTGAGCCTAAAAATTCGCCGAGAGACTTATGGCATTGAAGCGATCCCCCAAAATGATCCTTGGGCGATCAAACGCGGCATCCAGCAACTTGATAACCTGCTTGCCAAACAAGGGGAAATGATCGGCGCACTGTTGATTGTCGGATCACACGAGATTATCCCCTTTCACCGCCTCCCTAATCCCCTGGAGGATGAGGATGTCGAGGTCTTCAGCGATAATCCATACGCTTCGCGGGATGAAAACTATTTGGTCATGGATTGGCCGCTCGGAAGACTGCCATGCTCGCTCCGCCATCCAGACCAATTGGTGAAATTAATCCAAAATCTGAGTGCGCCTTACCAACGTTTGCAGAAAACCAAGGCAAAAACCAACGGCTATGCAAAATCGCTGTCTCCTCTATGGAGCTGGCTACAATATCTAATTTCACTTTTCCAGCCCACAACTTTCTCGTTTACCGCTTTCGGATACACCGCTGCCGTTTGGCGCTTTGCCTCCTTTGCGGTTTTCCGTCAAATCGGCAACCCCCAGTCCATGTTAATTTCGCCACAAATGGTGAATAAGACAAACTCGGCAGAGATGGCCAAACGACGCTTAGTGCGCCACACCAAAGCTGTTGCAACCATCGAGCAACTCAAACCAGACCTGGCCTCCGCAACACAGCCTCTGCTCGCCAAAACCGAGCATGTCAATCTGCCTTCCGCCACTGCCGGCTACTTCAACTTACACGGTTTGGCTGACTCACCCGAATGGTTCGGGCAAAGCGATCCCACCGAAGAAGGGAACAATTTGGTAGCCACCACCGACCATCCTATCGCCCTTCAGCCCGGTGACATCCTGCTTAACCCGAACTCACAAATCGAGTTCATCTTCACCGAAGCTTGTTTCGGCGCATACGTCAATGAAAAGGAAGCTTCCACTTCAATCGCTTTAGCTTTCCTTCAAAAAGGATGCCGCGCTTTTGTTGGCTCCACTTCCATTTCATACGGCTCGACCGGCACACCCTTAAATGCTGCTGATCTCCTTGCCTATGAGTTCTGGAAGTATTTGCGCCAAGGTCTCCCGGCTGGTGAATCGCTTCGCCAAGCAAAACTCACCTTGGCGAAAGAAGTCAGCCAAAGAAATGGAACGCTTGATGGAGAAGATCAAAAAACACTGATTTCCTTTGTCTTATACGGCGACCCCCTCGCTCAGGTCAGCAGCCCGAAGGCTTCTCCCAAGGTGTTCCGCCACACCAAAGCCATCCTTCCCCCGATCCTGCCCGTCTGCGATCATGCCCTTCAACCCCAAACAAAAGATGAGCTGACACCTCAGATGGAAAGTCTGGTCAAAAAACTGGTTGCACAACATCTACCGGGAATGGAATTCACAAAAGTCGAGGTGCTCAGCGAAAGTCAAAACAATTCAGCCACCTGCACTGTTTGCCGCTCATCGAAAAGCCAAATATGTTCAGCGGAGCCTACCAAAAGAAGCTCAAAGACCACACGAAAAATCATCATCCTAAGCCGAGAAGAGCGGCGTAATAACCATGTTTACACCCAATACGCTCGTTTGACGCTGGACGACAAAGGCCACTTGATCAAGCTTGCCATCTCTCGCTGAGAAAGTAGCCGACATTTCTAAAGTTCAACTCATGTCTAGCTGGCGAGGCTATGGTATGATAAATCTCCATGAACAACGGTGGATTGTTTTCTCCCTTACGCTGGTTCTCTGTCTTTTTCATCTTAGCTGCGGTGGGGCTTAGCAGTGTTGAACTGGTTAGCTATAGCCGCGCCAGAGCGGTCTTTGCCCCCGAACAAGTAATCGCCGGCGTACCCGTTGGTGGTTTAGACCGTCAGCAGGCAGCCCAGCGCCTCATTGAGGCTTATAACACGCCGGTCGAGTTGCGTTATGGGGAAGCCATTATTCACCTCGATCCCTCTATCGTCGATTTTCAACTTGACCTCGAAGCGATGTTGGCAGCAGCGGAAATGCAGCGCAGTCAAGAATCGTTTTGGGTCGGTTATTGGGATTACCTCTGGAATCGCACCACGCCCAGCGAGGAAATTCCGCTGCGGGCAACCTTTTCCGAACAACGTTTGCGGGCTTATTTGCAACAAGAAATCGCCACCCGTTATGATAAACCTCCTATTCCTGCCAGACCGATTGTGGGCACGGTCAATTTCGAACCCGGCCAACCGGGCAGTGTATTGGATATTGACGCCGCTACCCCTATGATCGCCCGTGCATTGAACTCACTCAATAACCGCACTGTCATTCTGCCAATCATCACCAGCAGCGCATCTCGCCCCGCTTTCCAGAACCTAGAGATATTGCTTAAACAGACTATAGATCTATCTGGTTTTGATGGATTAGCCGGTTTATACCTGCTTGATCTTCAGAATATGGCTGAAATCCACTTCGGTTACCGCCAATTGCAGAACATCTCGGTCGTTCCCACCGACATTGCCTTTACCGCTTCAAGCATCATTAAAATCCCTATTCTGGTTTCCGTCTTCCGCCGCCTTGGGGATGAAGCCGATCCCGAAACGCTGAAGTTAATCAGCGATATGATCGAGAAATCGGGCAATGAGGCGGCTGATTGGTTAATGGACCGCGTCATCGCTACCAACCGCAGTCCTTTAGCCATCGGGGAGGATATGCGTGCCCTTGGTTTGCAAAACACCTTCCTAGCAGGTTATTTTTACGCCGGCGCACCGCTGCTAGAAGTGGTCAAGACACCTGCCAATCAACGCAGCGATGTCTTCACCGATCCTGACCCTTACAGCCAGACAACCCCATCCGAGATGGGGATGTTGCTGCAAGATATTTATACCTGCGCTGAGAATGGAGGTGGTTCCTTATCGGCGGTCTTCCCCGGTCAGATTACTCAAGAGGAGTGCCGCCAGATGATCGAATATCTGGCGCGCAACAAGATCGGTGTCTTGATCGAAGCAGGCGTCCCAGATGGGACCCGCGTTGCCCACAAGCACGGCTGGGTTTCCGTCAACGGTATTATCAACACGATTGGAGACGCTGGCATTGTCTACACACCCGGCGGCAATTACATTTTGGTGGTTTTTCTCTATCATCCCCAACAATTGATATGGGAGCCAGCCTCAAAGCTGATTGCCGATTTATCTCGCGCAGTGTATAACTATTACAACATCCCTCGCTAGCGCAAGCTCTTTGTAGCTGGTCAGTCACCCCGCCTTTGGCGGAGCACAAGTTGGTGTCTATCCTCCAAGCAAGCCGAGCAGGTTGTCGCGGGTTAGCAGGTTCAGGTCGATAGTCGGTTCCAGAAAGGGGCGCACGTCTTCAATGATGCGCTCCCATTTCAGGTTAAGCAGACGCTGGCGTACTGCGTTGCGCCAGGTGGACTCGGTCAGGGGCGCGTCCTTCCAACCCGTTTGCATCAGGGCGTTGTTGAGCAAGGTGAGATTGGGCAGCGGCCAGTCAGGGTCGCTGAGATACCACAGCAGATCAAACCAGTCGCGCCCCTTGGGGTAGGAACGCTGTAGAATGGCATGGACTTTGCCCGCTAGCAGCGAGGCACGATCGTGGTGCTAAATGTGCAACGGAATGTGTCGTCGGATGAGGGTGGTGGTCAACCCTGCGCCTGAAGGAGGGCGGGTATCCACTTCAATTTTGATGGTCAGGGTTTCGTCATGGTGAGGCGAAAGGCTCAATTCGTAGAGCAAGTTAGGAAAGCGCACAAAGGCGCTGTGAACGACCCGATGGTCACTCACTTTGATCATCACGGTATAGCCCTCGCCAGTCAGTTCGCGGCGGATGGCGTGCAAATAGGCGTGGAAATTGTAACTCGCAGTTTGCCGCTCCAGCGCAAAGTCTAGGTCTTCTGAAAAGCGAGGGGCAAAGTAGAGAATGCGCAAGGCTGTGCCGCCCTGAAACGCTAGTGGGATCATCGCCCCGGCGCGCTGTAAGGCGCCAAGCAGACGCGCCTGAAGGTACTCACGCGCTAGATTGCGAGCGTGAGCGGGGGTGAGCGCAGAGCGAACTAGCTCGGCAAGGTATTCTTTCATAGCGTTTCGTACTCTTCTGTTTCAGCTTGGGCTAGCGCCGCAATGTACTCTGCGGCGCGGCGGAGTTTGGGTTTACCGCTTCGCGCCATCCACTGGCGCAGAGCGTTTAGGTCGAGACGCTCTAGGTTCTGCAGGCGCAGCGCCTCCAGATAGCGCGGCTGATCTCCCCCAGGTTGTAAGTAGATGAGATCGAGCAGTGCCTTTTCCGGCACCGCTACAAATGCCGATTGCCCGCCTCCAAAGTCGAGTTTACGGTAGCCCGCCAGCCAGTCGACTTTGATGTGGCGAAACTCGAAGATTCCGAAGGCGGTCTCCCAGCGCGCAGGCCGCGCAGCGGCAACACTTACGACAAGCGGCGTGTATTCGGGAATAAGCCCGTAGAAAGCCA
>CAKZNJ010000125.1 GCA_937129505.1 uncultured Anaerolineae bacterium
ACCATTTTCCAAAACTCTGCCGCGACTGCATTCCCCTCCAGCTGCGAGGATCATTTGCCAACGCCTTTCCTGCCCCTCCCTCCATACATAGGATGGCTCACCGCAACGAGCTGCCTTTTCCTTTGAGAGCGAATTCACTTGAGCTGCCACTCTTGTTTATGCCCTAGACCGTAACGATTGTCCATCCAGCGCAGCCAGAAAGGCTCGAAGCCATAGAGGACATTGCGTGCTACGACTGCCTTAAGATGTTTGACGAATGGAAATTTTCGTTGATATTTTTCCCAAATGCTCTGCCATTCCGCCTCTTCAACGATGGCTTTTGCCCAACCCCGCATCTGGATGCCCTTAATCTCTTGCCACTCCCAGACATCGGGATAAATGGCGACCGCGGCGCGGGGATTCTCGCGCAGGTCTTGACTATGCTGGCTGTTTGCATCTGAAAAGAAATAGAGCTTTAACCCGTCGGCGACAAAATATACCGCTGCTGCGTGAGGTTCTCCCTTTAGCCCACATGTCGCCAGTGTCATCGTTGAGAGCTTGAGCAATTCGCGAACCTCGTCATTCATTTTCGTTTTCCCCCCAACGGGGATAAAGTTCGTTTTGGATTCCAATCCGAGACAGCATTCTGCCCACCAGATGATCGACCATCTCGCTTAGATTTTTCGGACGGGCATAAAAGGCTGGAACGGGCGGGAAGAGGATCGCTCCATTTTGAGCAGCCAAATCCATCAGGCGTAAATGGCCGCGATGCAAAGGTGTCTCTCGCACCGCTAATAAAAGCGGCCGCCCTTCCTTCAAGGTTACATCTGCAGCGCGGCTGATCAGGTCATCAGCATAAGAATTCGCAATGGCAGATAGAGTCTTTATCGAACAAGGCACTACCATCATACCGCGGGTAACAAACGAGCCAGAAGCAATTGCCGCCCCAATATCACGATGAGAGTAAGTGACACCCGCTAACTTCAAGACGTTATCAACCTCCCAATCTGTCTCAGCGCGAATAGTCATCTTTGCCGCAGGGGAGAGAATCAGATGGGTTTCGATAGGCAAAGTTTGTAAAATCTCCAAAGTGCGAATGCCAAGGATTACCCCCGAGGCGCCGCTGATAGCGACAATCAATCGCTGAGAATCGTTCATTTCTTTACTCCCCAATGAACAGCTACTGTGCCTAACATATAGCGTCGAAAGCCCACTTCCTGAAATCCAACTTGTTGAAGAAAAAAAGCCAGCTGCTCTGCTTGCAGGAAAGATTGGGTCGTTTGAGGTAAATAGGTGTAAGCCGCTCCATCTCTTGCTATCCATCTGCCCAGAGCGGGGATGATATAGTTTAGGTGTATTCTAACCGCAAAGGAAAACAGATTAGGCTGGGGTTGGGTTGTGTCCAAACATACCACCCTACCTCCCCTCTTCAAGACACGGTACTGCTCTTGCAAGGCTTGTTCGACATTGTAAACATTTCGCAACAAAAACCCAG
>CAKZNJ010000126.1 GCA_937129505.1 uncultured Anaerolineae bacterium
ATATTCAAGGAACTGTCGCAGAAGCCGTAAGTGCCATGCAGGATAGCTCCACAGAAGTGGAACAAGAAGCAGCGAGAGCCGGTAATGCAGGTCTTGCTCTCCATGCAATCCAACAATCTGTGCTGTCCGTTGTGGAACAGGCAAATCAGGCCGCCCTAGCTGCTCAAAAGATGGAAAGCGCAGCAAACGAGCTGGTCGATGCGATGGATGCAGTCTCAGCAGTAGTAGAAGAAAACACCGCAGCCACAGAAGAGATGGCGGCCAGTTCAACCCAAGTCACCCAAGCTATCGAGACAATTGCCAGTGTTAGCGAAGAAAACAGTGCTGCGATTGAAGAAGTCTCAGCATCTTCAGAAGAAATGAGCGCTCAAGTTGAAGAAGTGAACGCCGCAGCGCAGTCATTGGCTGAGATGGCGCGGGCTCTCCAGCAAATCGTGGCTGAATTCCAACTAAGTAATGCTAGAGTGTCAAAGCCTTTGGAGAGCACATCCAACCATAAAGAAAAAGAGGTTTTCGAAGTGGTCTAGCCCCATAGCAATCCCCCTCCTGCCAAGCTCCCACCCTTGATTTGGTGGGAGCTTTTGTTTACCAAAATCTCCTATTCCAACTTCGCGTTTCAAATATCCGTTATAATTTTCAGGGGATTTGAACAATAACTCAAACGTAACTGCAACAACAAATCCCTTCAGCTTGCGCCGATTAAAGTGGGCTTTATGTTTTCGCTTTCGGTTCGAAATCGGTTAAGAGATTGGGTAGGAGGCTTGGTGTGGTAAAACTTTCTGATCTTGTCAAAATCAGCGATTATGAATGGGAAATCCCCAAATCGCTAAACCCGAAAATGCAGGTATCGGTGCGAATCTTCGCCACGCGCCGTCTGCTGGAAATGGCAATGGTAGATGAATCTCTTCAGCAAGCGGTAAACTCCGCCATGCTACCCGGTTTAGTGGGGCACGTATTGGTTATGCCCGACATGCATCAAGGTTACGGCTTTCCGATCGGTGGGGTTGCTGCCACCCGATACCCAGAGGGCGTGATTTCACCGGGTGGAATCGGTTACGACATCAATTGTGGGGTGCGCTTATTGGCTTCTCAGGTGGATGTAGATGAGGCGGCGCCATTCCTTGAAGAGCTTACCCTTGCCTTAGATCGCAATTGTCCTAGCGGAGTCGGAAAAGAAGGACATATTCGTCTCTCCGATAAAGAATTGGATAATGTATGCCTAAATGGCAGTCGATGGGCTTTAAAAAACAACTACGCTACTCAGTCCGATCTCGCCCGCACAGAAGAGGGCGGCTGTATCGAAGGCGCAGATCCACAAGCCATCAGCAAACGCGCTCGCGAGCGTGGTCGAGACCAGTTGGGAACTCTCGGCGCTGGCAATCACTTTCTTGAAGTTGATCTTATCGAGCAGATCTACGATCCGCAAGTAGCCGAAGTCATGGGTTTGAGAGAAGGGTGCATTGCTGTCCAAATCCATTGTGGCTCGCGTGGCTTTGGACATCAAATCTGTAGCGATTATGTGGATGAATTCCAAGCCGCAGTCAAGCGCTACGGGATCCAATTACCCGATCGCGAATTGGTCTGTGCCCCTCTCAGCTCACCAGAAGGGCAACGCTATCTCAAGGCAATGCGCTCCGCCGCCAATTACGCCTTTGCCAACCGGCAAGTGCTTGCTCATTACACCCGCCGGGCTTTCGAAGAGGCGCTGGCTGGAAAAGTCAAAAATTGGCAACTAACGCAGGTCTATGACATCGCCCACAACATGGGAAAAATTGAAGTACACGAAGTTAACGGTGAAAAGATCAAAGTCTGCGTTCACCGCAAAGGTGCCACTCGTGCCTTCGGACCGGGCTTCGAAGACCTGCCACCCGAATACCAACCCATCGGTCAGCCGGTTCTGGTGCCGGGTAGTATGGGCACTGCATCATGGGTCTTGCTAGGTACAGAAGAAAGCACTCGGCGATCATTTGCTTCGACCTGCCATGGTGCAGGACGCACGATGAGCCGTGCTCAGGCAAAAAAGAAAATCTGGGGTGAAGAGCTGCGCAAAAGTTTGCAAAGTCGCGGCATCCATATCCGAGCGGGATCATTGGCTGGTTTAGCCGAAGAAGCCCCTGAAGCCTATAAAGACGTTGATGATGTCGTCCAGACTGTAGTTGGAGCGGGTATCGCCCGCAAAGTCGCCCGCCTCGTTCCACTAGCTGTTGTAAAGGGCTAATCAGCAACTCGAAAAATTAATGGGTCAAAATCTGGGACAAAAAGAGTTTGGTACGCTCGTATTGGGGATTGGTGAAAATCTCTTCCGGCGTACCACTCTCAACCACTTTGCCATCATCGAAAAAGAACATGCGGTGTGCCACCGCTTTCGCAAATCCCATTTCGTGAGTCACCACCATCATCGTCATACCGCTGCGGGCTAACTCGATCATCACATCCAAAACTTCTTTGATCATCTCCGGGTCAAGGGCAGAAGTGGGTTCATCGAATAACATGATCTTCGGCTGCATGGCTAAAGCGCGGGCGATAGCTACACGTTGTTGTTGTCCCCCTGAGAGCTGAGCAGGGTATTTGTGCGCCTGCTCGGGTATCCCTACCCGCTGAAGAAGCTGCATCCCGATTTCTTCAGCCTTTTCCTTCTTCCACTTTCGCACCCAAATCGGGGCTAAGGTGATATTTTGTAGCACTGTCAAATGGGGGAAAAGATTAAAGGATTGGAAAACCATCCCCGTCTCCATCCGCACCCGCTCTACGTTATGCATATCGTTGGTTAGCTCAATCCCATCGACAATGATCTGACCTTGCTGATGCTCTTCGAGACGGTTAATTGTGCGGATGAACGTGGATTTACCCGAGCCAGAGGGTCCGAAAATGACAACCACTTCCCCTTTGTACACTTCCATGCTAATTCCCTTCAAGGCGTGAAAATGGCCAAACCATTTGTGCACATCTCGGGTGATGATAATGGGATAGGATCGATCAACGGTGGTGGGATCGCTCATCGTCTGTTCCTCCGGCAATCAGCAACAAGCTCATTCTCAACGCAAAGACTAGAAACCTACCGCCTGCAATTTCTCTCAGATAACTCTTTTATATTATATGGGGTTTTACAGAGAACACAAGTCACCTATTCCCACAACAGGCGGCGAGTAATCGGAGCAAATTTAGCCTTGGTCAAGGCGGCTAAATCCTGGGGTGAGAGACCAATCATTAAACCCCGTTGTCCACCCGAGATGATTATTTCTGACAGCTCTTGAGCAGAAGAATCAATGACCATTTGGAAACCTCGGTTGAGCAATGCCAAAGGCGAAATACCTCCGGCCTGTAATCCCGTCAACCGTTCGGCATCTTTCTCGGTTGGAATGTGGAGTTTTTTTTCGTTAAGGGTTGCGGCTAGCGCTTTAAGATCGACTTCTTTATCGCCCGGAACGATTGCTAAAATATTTCTCCCCCGCTCCAAGCGGGTGACGACAATCGTCTTGTAAACCACCGCAGGAGGGACACCCAATAGAACTGCCGTTTCCACTGCTCCACGCTTTTCAGGAGACAAATCGAAACGGCGATAATTGATTTTGCGTTGATCTAAATAACGAATCACGTTATTGGCGATCTTCATTTTTGCTTTTATTCCCCTTGTCTCTGTCGGCTTTTGGTAAGGTCAACGTAAATACAGCCCCCCCTTCAGGAGAATTGGCTGCCTCCAACCAGCCATTATGGGCAACGGCAAGATTACGAGCAATGGCTAATCCGAGTCCAGTGCCGCCCTCCGTGCGACTTCGTGAACGATCTGCCCGGTAAAACCGTTCAAAAACATAGGGCATATCCGCTTCAGCAATGCCTGGTCCGCTATCCTTGACCGCAATTTTTTCCTGATTTCCAACATTCTCCAAGGAAATTTCAACTTTTCCTTGGGGTGGAGTATATCGCAGCGCATTGGATAATAAATTCGCCAAAATCTGCTCCAACCGCATAGCATCACCTTGCACAACCCAGCTCCCGAAATCTTCTTTTGACGTTTCAGGCAGGATTAGGTGGATTTGACGCTCTGCGGCTGTTGCCTGAAATGAGTCGCTAACTCTATGAATCAATTCAACGAGGTTCACAGGGGCGACCTCCAAACTCAACTGACCGCTCTCGGCGAGAGCTAGGGTGCGCAAGTCCTCAACCAACCGAGTTAGCAGTTGATTCTGTTCCAAAACGGTTTGTAAATTTTCTACAGATAAGGGGTAAATTCCATCGATCATGGCTTCAAGGTGTGCCCTTTGGACAGCGAGTGGGTTGCGCAGCTCATGAGCAATATCAGCCGTCATCGTTTTGCGGGTTTGTTCAGCCCGCTCCAATGAATCTGCCATGCGATTAAAGGTCTCGGAAAGTATGCCGATTTCATCTTTTCCATAAACTTTCACCCGCTTGGCAAGATTGCCTGCCCGAATTTGTGCCGCCCCTTGAGTCAGTTCTCGGATTGGACGCATCAAGTTAAAGGAGAGAAAAATCGCCAACAGTAATCCAATCGCCCCTGAAATTGTGCCAGCGATTAAGGCAGCCCGATTCAACTTCTCGACCAAGCGCCTTTCATCTGCCCGGCTGAACATCGTTCCCCCTTGTATCATCAGATAACCTACCGTCTGCCCGTCCATTCGGATCACTTCCGCGAGAGCCAAGGTGTCCGCTGACCACTGTTCGCCAATACTTTGATTTAAGCTGTCATAGACGACCTTTCCCTGCCCATCAGCGATCTGAATGCGTTGATTCATCATCATGCCATGCATCATCCCCCCACTACCATGCATCCCCCCTCGATTTTGCCAGCCGTACCGCTGTCCCCCTGACGAACCACGCAGGATTGTGTCCACGTCGTTCCATGATCCCTGCAGGCGATAATACTCAGCCAGATTCTGGATCATCTCCTCTTGGCTAACCATCCCCCCAGGAAACATAAAAGCCCGCACCTCGTTTGCGCTGGACAAGCGCGCAATCCAGACCATCACCCCAACGGTGATCAAGACAATTGCACCAAAGGCTAAGATAAACTTCTTCGTCATCAATCTTTAGGTCGGGCAAAACGATAACCGACACCGAATACAGTCTCGATATAGCAGGGATGTTTGGGATCTCCCTCTAATTTTGCGCGCAGATTTTTGATATGAGCATCAATCGTGCGTTCATACCCCTGATAAGCTACCCCT
>CAKZNJ010000127.1 GCA_937129505.1 uncultured Anaerolineae bacterium
AATGGGTACGGCGGCCTGCATCACTGGTCCTCCAGCTCCACCCCGGTCCCCATAAAGTGGATAATAAGGGGGAGTGGTATAGGTGGTGATGCTCAGGATGTCGCCAAGGGTTACACCCGCTGCTTTGGCAAGCTCTTCTGCCTGCTTTTTAGCATCCGCAACGGCCGCAGCGCGCGCTTCAGCCAATGCAGCGGTCTTGTCTTCCACATCAAAACTGATGCCACTGATACTGTTTGCGCCTGCAGTCACAACCGCATCCAGCAAGTCGCCAATTTTGGTCAGGTCGCGCAGGGCGACATAAACTGTGTTATCCACAATGTAGATCACACCCGTCACTTTGCCTTGGGGGTCAAATTGCTGTTGAGGATAGATGCTGAAATTGGTGGTTTGGATATCTTTAGCCGCGATGTTGAACTTTTTCAAAGCTTCGGTCACCTTTTGGGAACGGGCGGTGTTCTCTGAGACAGCTTTGCTAGCTTCAGCGTTTTCAGTGTGTACACCAATTGAGATGTAGGCAATATCGGGTACCAAATAAGTCTTTCCTGTACCGGTCACCGATAGGGTGCGCGGGGTTTCGGTTGTCGAAGGTGAGGAAGTTTGGGCATAAGCCTGCCCTCCCGCGCAGGCAGAGAGGAACAAGGCACTGCTTAACAAAACAAGCAGGGTTAGAAAGGTTAACTTACGCATACAATTTCTCCTTTATGATTTGAAAATTTATTTTGCAGTTCATAGCTATATAACGAGGCAAGCAGTTAAATAGTTCCCATTTTGGGGAATCTGGCATGGCTTTCTCAAAGGTTCTTAAGAAAGCCGTTTGGGGGTAAATCAAGAAAAGGGCTTATCTAAGGGAGTGAGGTAAGCCCACTAAAAGGACGGGCAAAGCTGGCGTTCCTACTCATGACATAATTAGTTTGGGTCTGTTGGAGCAAAGCAAAATCCAATCCGAGCTTGCCTGCTCGGTAGCTGAGCGGAATTCATATTACTCTCTCATCACAGCCCTCCTCCCCTGCCCTTCCCCATGGGGGAAGGGGGCTCGACCCCCTCTCCCTGTCATGTGCCCATCTCGACATGACACCTCCCCTGTGTCATGTCGAGCTATATTCAAACACCACCTGCAAAACGGACTCATCCTTTGCCTCGTCGAGCAGGTGGTAGGCTTCGCCGGCTTGGGAGAGACGGAAGCGGTGGGTGATCAGGCGCGAGGGCTTGAGGCGCTCAAGCATGTGCCAAACAATGTCAAAGCGCCGCGCTTTGTTCCACCGCCCGCTCAAGGCAGGGGCAATCGTGCTAACCTGACTGCTGATGAGAGCGATGCGCCCACGGTGGAAGTGACCTCCTAAGTCTAGGGGAGCTTTTTTGGTGCCATACCATGAGCCAACAACGACCCGCCCATTGAAACCACAAAGAGCAATTGCCAAATCGAGCGCAGAGGGCGAGCCTGAGACTTCAAATACCAGATCGCACTGCCCCGCAAGAGCGGTTGCTGCCAAATCCTCGGCTGAGTCGGGGGGGAGCAGGCTGCGTTGAGCGCCCATTTGTAGGGCGAGCTGGCGGCGAAAGGGCAAGCGCTCGAAGGCGATTAAATCAGTGAGAGGAAAACATGCCAGCAGGGCGGTGGTCAGTAATCCCACCACCCCTTGGCCGATGACGGCAACGCGTTCCCCAATCAGGGGCGCGCCGTCCATGACCAGATTGACCGCTGTCTCCAGATTGGGTAAGAAGAGCGCATCTTCGTCAGAAAGTCCTTCGGGAAGCGCCAGCAACTCATTCGGGTGAGCGTAAAAGAGGCTCTCATGGGGGTGAAAGACAAAGACGCGCTGCCCTAGCCACTGCGGTGAAACCCCTTCGCCAACCTGGATCACCTTTCCGACCAAGGCATAGCCATATTTGAGCGGATAAGCAAAGCGCCCCTTCAGGGCATCGATGCTCTCGTCGACCACAAAATCGGGCGGAATTTGCCCGCGATAGAACAACAGCTCTGTGCCGGCGCTGATCGCCGAAAAACTCGTCTGCACCACAACCTGATCGGCCGCTAGAGGCGGCAACATCTCCTGCCGCACGGTGACGCGTTGCGGCGCTTCGAAATACAAGCTCTGGCGTTTGAAGCTCAATTCCATATCAGCTCGCGACCGAATCCTCGGCATGAGCTGTAACGTTCTGCGCTGGAGGCGGGTCTGGATAGCGCAGCTTGCCCCACACGACTAGGTCTTCCCCTACCCGCTGACAGGCAACCCTCTCAATGGCAGGAAAGCCCAATCCTTGTCCTAGGATGAGCGGCTGCTCGAGAACCGCCAACCCTCCGACGAAGAGAGGGGCAATAGTGATCACCACCTGATCGGCTAAGGCTGCGGTCAGTAAAGATTGAATCACCTGCGCACCCCCTTCCACCATGAGCGATCGAATGCCGCGTTCAGATAGGGCAGGCAAGAGCTCCTGCCAGCAGACCCTTCCCAGCGAGTCGGCGGCAAAGGAGAGTAAAACTACCCCGCGCTCCGCCAACGCTTGCCAGCGGGGGTTTTGGGAGCTTTCCACCGTAGCGATCCAAGGCGGACGGTCAGGCTGGTTGAGCAACGCTGCGCCGAGCGGCAAGCGCAGATGGCTGTCGAGGATCACCGCTTGGGGTTGCGCCCCGCGCACAAGGCGCACGGTCAGGCGAGGGTTATCCGCCAGCACGGTGCCAATGCCCACCAGAATCCCATCGTGTAAAGCGCGCAGGTGGTGGGTCAAGCGCATCGTTGACGGACTGCTCAAGCGCAAGGGTTGACCGCGTTGCAAGCTGAGGCTGCCATCCATGCTCTGGGCGTAGCTGAGAGTAACCAGCGGACGCCCCCGGCGAGCAGCGAAAGCTTCAGCTTCGTCCAGCCAGCCCTTTACGGCAGATAACACCCGCTTGATAATCTCACTCCCGGTCGCTGAGTATGCAGACCACCAGCAAAATCTCGATGATTTTTGTGATTAACCCCCAGACGGTGGGCGGATTGGTGCCAATTGCGATCCACGCCAGAATGGTAATGATGGTGTAGATGACAAAGCCGTTCTTTACCCAGCGGTGGTTCTGGCGCGCTAGCTCAAGGGGAGCAAAATAGGCGGCAAGGAACGCCAAGTACCCCAAACCGTTTAGGATAAACAGGGTGTCTGGAAAGAGCAACGAAAAGTGAATGAAAGCTGTTGCCAACGTCAAAATAATAATGGCGATACGATAAGGTGTCAGTTTCATCGGTCATGCTCCTGAAGGGATAAAGTCGGAGAAGGATAAACCACATTCGGATCGGGCTGGGTTAGTCCTACCCGAAGCGGGCGCAGGTGCCAGATACTACCCAGCCCGATGCCGAGGATTGCCAACAATAAATCTCGAGCTCGCTGGAGCAAGCTCAAACTCAGCCCCACGGACGCGCCATAGCCTAGAACCTGAAATGCTGCCGCTTGGGCGGCTTCTAGGGCGCCGAGGCCGCCGGGCAAGGGAGTCAAAAAGGCTAAGCGAGCAGCGGTTAGGGAAAACAGAGTTTGACTCAGATTTGCCCTAACCCCAAAAAAATGCAACATCAGCCAGTACTCCCCCACCATCGCCAACCAGATTCCCAACGAGAAGAAGTAAAGGAGGAGAATGCGGGCTGTTCTTTGGCGAATCAAGCTGGCGCTGCGCCTTTCTGCCTGCGCAACCAGACTCAACAAGTTGCCCAGAACCAGCGGCGGGCGCTTCCACCGCTGGGACAACCACGTGGCGGGTAAGATGCCGCTTGCCAAGGTGGCAAATAAGCCAAAGGGGATTGCCAACAAGAGGAGCAGCGGAACAAGGAAATCACTCGATAGGTCCTGGTGGAAAACTCCAAACCGCACGCTGACCAGCAAACCGAACGCCAAAAAAGAAAAATTCGCCAGCAATTCAATCAATTTGTCCAAAGCGACCGAAGCGCTGGCTTCAGCGACTGGTACAGCATGTCGGCGGCGCAACAAAATCACCAGCCAGCCCTCGCCCCCAAATTGCGGGCCTGGCGTAAGGTAGCTTACCCCAAAGCCCGCAAGACGATAAACGACCAGCGAACCGAGCGAGACCTTGAAACCCTGCATGCGCAGGAGCAACCACCAGCGAGCGCTGAAAAGCGCCACAAGGCAGAGATTCAAAGCGAGCAAGAGGGCAAGTTGCCAGCCGCGCAGGCCCCTCAAAGCAAGCCAGACGGATTGCCAACGGACCTGGGCAAACGTCCATGCCAGCAAGATTGCCGCCACAGCCAGCAAGCCCATTGTAAGCAAGACCCCCGCCCGCCGCTTCGTCATTTCACCTTTCCCCCCCAGCGTTGGCGAATCCAGCGCTCTTCGGGCTTCCAGAGCGAAGCCCTGCCGCTGCCCAAGAAGAATAACAGGGCAGCAGAAAATAGAAGGGTGACTCCCTGCCAGCCCAGAGGCAAAATCCCCTGCTGTAACCCTACTCCGATGAGCAATGAAGCCGCTCCACCGCGGCCCACCAAGCCCAAGGTCGCCGAGACAAAACCAAGGGCATAAAAGGCGAGTATGAGCTGGAATTGGGTCTGGGAAGTGCCCAAGGGTGTCTGCGCCACCAGAAAGGGCGGCAAGGAATGAAACCACTGCCCTCCCTGCACAAGCAGGACACCTGCCGCCCCCAACCGCACCCCCAGCGGCAGCCATTCAAACAGCCAACCTCTGCCCAAGGCTATCAAGCGGTTAAGAGGAGACAATCCATTTGCTAAAGGCTTTGCCTCGGAGATAACGCCGCACATCCAAAGCACATCCCGACCAAAGTGAACCAGAAAAGGGAGGCTGAAGAAGGTACCCGCCCAAACTGTCGCCGGCGGCGTGAAGACCGGCAACAATGCTCCCCCAAGAAAACCCATTTGAGCGCCTGCCAGAGCACGCCGCAGCGAGCTGGGCGGCAAGTCGTAGACGGGTTTCGCCAACCATTGCCTCAGCTTGGCAACAGCAAGGAACAAAAAACGCGCCGCCCCAACCAAGAGGATCCAAGCGGGCAGCGTCCCATAGCGATAAAGCAAGAGCGAAGCAAACAGCACCCCCAAGCCATCCAAGCTCATGTCCAGCCGTTCTCCCATCGCTGTCACCTGACGAGCACGACGGGCGAGATAGCCATCGAACAAGTCTGCCAGGCCGTTAAGGATATACAGCACGCCCGGTAACCACGCCAACCAGTCTTTCGGGATCGGTGCAACCAAAAAACCTGCTAGAGCGGCTAAAAACCATGCCCGCAAGAGGGACATCAGGTTGCCAGCTCCGAAATAAGGGAAGAAATAGCCATCTTCCAAGCGGTAATTGTAAGGCAGAGCTTTCCAAAGGACGATGAGCACATAGACACAAAAAGCCCCCGCCGCCAGCGTCCAACCCCAGCGCAGGGAGGCGCTCCAATCGCTAGCGAGGAGAGCATTCATCGCCCACAAAAAGCCCGCAAAGGTCAGCAAGGTGAGCGCCCAACGCCTCTGCAAAGCGCCTAGTTTTCCCGACTCGACCAATGCCGCTCGCTTCATGCTTCTCCCCCCAGCTCAGCCATTACGGCAAGAAAAACCCCGACATCTCCACGAAACAT
>CAKZNJ010000128.1 GCA_937129505.1 uncultured Anaerolineae bacterium
GTCCATCCCTTTTCAAAGGCAGCCAAATAGGTAATCGGTTTGATCGCTGAACCCGGTTGTCGCGGACTAACTGCCATATTTACCTGTCCATCAATTGTTTCATCATCGAAATCAGCAGAACCAACCATGGTTAGAATTTCCCCGCTTGTTGGTTGAATAGCTACCAACGCACCGGTTTTGACATTGCGATCCCGCAAGCGGTTAACTTGCTCTTTCACTAGGCGTTCAGCAATCTGTTGTAAATCGCTATCTAATGTCGTATAGACGGTAAATCCAGAGCGATAGATGGTTTGGACATCATATTCTGCTTCTAACTGTTGGCGGATAAAATTGACCCAATGGGGATGTTTCATGGGTACATTAGGAGAAGGAAAGTTGTATTTCAGGATTTCTTCGCGCGCTGCCGTGGCACTGACCGGATCCACACACACCGGTTGGGGAGAATTGCTTACATAAATGCAACCCTGTTCTTGACTAACTCGATACATAAGCACTAAAACATCACTAAACCGCCTTAAAGTTGTTTCTCGGTTTGAATAGATGTCATAGATTGACGGAGCTTGCGGTAAACCTGCTAAAAAGGCTGCTTGGGCGAGGGTAAGTTTATCAGCGGTCGTTCGAAAGTAGGTTTCCGCCGCTGCCTCGACGCCATAAGCTAAATTTCCATAGTAATTTTCATTGAGGTAAATTTCTAAAATCTCATCCTTGGAATAGCGGCGAGTCAACTCGGCGGCTAAAATTGCCTCGCGCACCTTGCGTTGATAGGAGCGGGTGCTGCGTTCCTCAGGGCTGAACAGAAGGTTGCGAGCCAACTGCTGTGTTATCGTTGATGCTCCAGATACAGTATCCCCACTGCTGAGGTTTTGGTAAAAAGCTCGAAAAATAGCAAAAATGTCATAACCGGGATGGTTGTAGTATTCTTTATCTTCGGTTGCTATGGTAGCGGCGACCAAGTAGGGCGAAATCCTTTCTAATGGTACATAGGTTCTTCTACCAGCGTTAGGGTCAAGGATTTCATAGAGAATATTTCCATTTCGATCAAGGATTCGTGTGGTTTCGAATTGCGAAGCCCTTTGTCTGAGATTTTCAATGTCCGGTAATTCCTGTAAGATTCGGAAATACTGAACCAGCATGACCGAAAAAAGACAAACACCGAGGATGGTAATGGCGAAGAGACCTAGAACTAAGCTGCGCAGGAAACAGCCTCGGATCACACTCCAGTCAAAATCGCCACCTTTTTTGGGCGGAGGTGTTGAGACTTTTCGGATAGGTTCTTTCCCCGCTTGCCTAGCCGTTCCTGTCACTGGAGTTGACGGCGTTGGAGGAGCTGCTTGAGATCGCCTGCCTGGCCTTCCCGCTGCCTGAGTTGGTTCAGGGGATACGGCATGTACCCGTGTCATCGCTGATGGATCACTGCGGGGTGTGACACGGGTGCCATCAAGGTCGCGTTCTGTAACCCGGCGGGGTAAAGGTAATCCATACGTTCCGATTGCTGGCGGAGAATGAGGCGGTGTGCTACCCAAGTCTGGTGGTGGCGGCTCCACTCTTTGGGGAAGACGGGAAAAATCCTCCTCACCCTCTTTCTTGCTTTCCTGTTCTAAAGATGGAGAACTTTCAACCTGATTCTCGGCGTCAATTTGCTCAAACCAACCTCCTGTTAAATCAGGTGTTCCCGTTGGATGATGGCTTATCTTACCTGTTGTTAGTTCTTCAGGTAAGGTGCTTTCAGGAGTTTCTTCCTCCCCTTCCGAGATCAACCGCCGAAAACGACGGGCAGCGCTATCCTCAGCAGGAGATTCGAACGGCTCGCTCATACTAGCTCCTTTAGGGTTGCTGACGCGAAGCAACCAACACCGACCATTTCCCTTTCATTACATACTCGTTTCTTTGATTGATGACCTCGACTTGAATTGTCACCATCCCCCCATTCAGGCGGGGAAAAGGCTTCACGTCAACAACCTCCAATTCCACATGAATGGTATCGCCTAAGTAAACAGGTTTGGTAAATTTCCATTCTTCTATCTCACGAAATGCAAGAACAGTGCCTTCAAGAATACCCGTCCGCATCGCCAACCCACTGGCAATAGACAAACCTAGAAGGCCATGAGCGATTCTTTGTCCGAAGGGTGTAGTTTTTGAGAACTCCGCATCGGTATGAATTTGATTGTAGTCGCCCGATAAACCGGCAAAGGTGAGCACATCGTGCTCTGTAATCGTCCTTCCTACGCTTTTGTAGGTTTGACCAACTTCAAACTCTTCAAAATAACGACCGCGGCTTTCTATTGTGTTAACCAATTTACACTCCTTATCTAACATATTGTATTCTAGCACATGCTATCAGAATCGCCTTGTTTTAGAACACGCCAAGCCGATATTCGTTCCGAAGGATGGATTCGCATACCCATAACTCGGTTTATATTTCGAGCAATGAAATTCCTTTCTTACGGTAAAATTAAACCCATCAGACGGAGTATATCCCTCCTTACCTGCGGTATTATGTCGTCTCAGAATGAGCGTTATTTCCTAGCCATAGCCATCATCCAAAGCCAGGATGAACGAAAAGCAATTCGCGCCCTACAACAAGGCGGTTTCATGCTGGTCAGTGTCGCAACGCACGGTGCCTTGTTAGGGAGAAGAAATAGCACCTTGCTTGTTCGCGTCCCCGAATCACGATTGCAATCCTTCTTGGAGATTATTCACACCTATTGCCATGAGCGGACAGAATATATCACCACCCCCTTAGAAGGGACACCGCTTCCTATCCCTATCTCAACACCGATAACCATTGGTGGGGCTACGGTATTCTTTATCCCCATTGAGACTTATGAGGAGATTTAAACCATGAAACTCATCATTGCCATCATTCGAGATGTTGATAACGAAGCGGTTTGCCAAGCGTTAGTCAGTCAGGATTTCCGTGTCACTCAGGTTGCTTCAACAGGTGGTTTTCTTCGCAAAGGGTCAACTACTTTGATGATCGGTGTCGAAGATGACCGTGTTCAAGAAGCCTTGACCATCATCCGTGAACACACGACCCAGCCGCAAGAAACAGGCATGAAACGCGCCACTATTTTCGTATTGAATGTGGCTCAATTTACCCAGCTTTAGAAAAAATCCCCCTCGCGAAATTCAATCACACGATATATCGAGACATCCATCAGCTCTTTGCGCCACAAGTGGGGATCAACACCCATTTTCAAGCAAAGATGGTCAAGAAATTCTTTAGGGTCAGAGATTTTCTGCCACACCTGAGGTAAAAAAGTTGCTCTCCTCCCCCGCCACGACAAGACAACCCCATCCTCATAGGGCTTCAATAAATTGGGTAAATCCAAAGGCTTCTCATACACCAAGCGTTCAGGTTTCGTTAGTAACGAGATTTCGATTTCGACAAAGGGTAATTCTTCTTTGGACAATGGAGGAAAGCGAAAATCCTGAAAAGCTGCCGCCAATGCATGCTCTTTCACATCCTCAATTAATGGTTGATAAGCCACTAAGGCACCTACACAACCTCTCAGCTCACCGTTAATCGTCAAGGTTACAAATGTGGCACCAGGTTTCAACAAGACCTCAGAAGGGGTAGGTGGATCATCCTTCGCAGGTAATCCAAAATATTCCTCAAGGGTTCGGCGCGCAACCTTCAGTAAGGTTTTCTTGTCCTCATCAGTTAGCGGTTCTCCATCCATAGACGATCCTCACTCCGCATTTTATATATTACCTTTCAACAAAACCGAAGTCAAGCAATATCCCGTAGATTGTTCTTCGTTAACCTATTCAAATCCTATAACTTAAGATAAAATAATCAAAAGCCACGCCAGGGGCGTGGCTTACTTTCCGCCTTTGGCGAAGAATTATCTTGTCCAAGGGCAATCCCGTGGAAAGGAGGTTTCTATGCGCAAATACGAACTTGTTTTCGTCGCTCGACCCGATCTCGATGAAAACGCCCTCAACGATGTGATTCAAAAAGTCTCTAATTGGATCACAGAAAACAGCGGGCAAATCGACAAGGTCGACCAGTGGGGCAAACGTAAACTGGCATACCCTATTCGCAAGCAACATGAAGGGCAATATGTCCAGATGAATCTGACCCTGCAGCCAGCGTTTGTTCCGCAACTCGAACGTAACCTTCGTTATTTGGAACAAGTGATGCGCTTTTTAATCATCCAACAATAAGAAGGTGTTCGCTTAAGATAGCGAGGTAAAAAAGGAAGAATGGTTTTTTTGCTTCCTTTGGAGGATTTTGGTATGACTCGTGGATTGAATAAAGTTTTATTAATCGGTCGACTCGGTCGCGACCCCGAAATGCGATACACTCCATCTGGCAGACCGGTGACTACATTTAGTGTTGGCACCAGTCGTTCATGGAACACCTCTGAAGGAGATAAACGGACAGAAACAGAGTGGTTCAATGTTGTCGCCTGGGGTAATCTAGCAGAAATCTGCAAGCAATATCTGACCAAAAAGAGTTTGGTTTACATCGAAGGAAGGCTACAAACTCGTCATTGGGAAGATTCTGAAGGGGTAAAACACGTCACGACCGAGATCGTCGCCAATGAAATGATCATGTTAGATGATAAAAGAGAAGGGAACAACCATTTAGAGAGTGAAGACACGACCGAAGAAGAATACCCTTTTTAGATTAGGAGAGAAAGACTGTGAGTACGGATCAATCAAATGGAGAAGTTCAGACGACACAACGTCGTTTCTATGCTCAACCAAGAATATGCCTTTTTTGCA
>CAKZNJ010000129.1 GCA_937129505.1 uncultured Anaerolineae bacterium
TGGGTTGTCACACCTGCGAGCTAGCTTGCGCGGTCGCCCATACCCGCTCTCAATCGCTCATCGGGGCTGTAATCGGCGGCGAGGTGCTTACGGCGCGCAATCAAGTGTTGCAGGTGGCAGATGTCCGCTTTCCAACCCAGTGCCGCCAGTGCGAAGACGCCCCGTGTGTCAAAGTCTGTCCGACTGGCGCAACGTTCCGTACCGAAACTTACACTGCCGTCAATGTCAACCGCTGCATCGCTTGTGGCCTTTGCACAATGGTCTGTCCATTCGGCGCCATTCACATCGCGACAGTCAAAATTAATGGACACACCAAACGCGCTGCTACCAAGTGTGATCTGTGTGTTGAACGCCCTGGGGGACCGGCATGTGTAGAGGCCTGCCCGACCAAGGCGATTCGCCTGGTGTACCCCAAAGAAGTGATTCAATCTGCCCGCCGATCCACTGCAGAACGCTATCTCGAAGCGATCCGCGTTCAACGGGAACTACAGAAGTAATTTTTCATCTCACCTAAGGAAGGAAGGGAACCGATGAAAGGAAATGGGAAGTACTCCGAAAAGATTTTGAAGCGCAGTATTGATCCCGCCACGCATGCTATGCTGGCGCGGGTTGACGAGCTTGGCATTACTACTGCATGGGATCGTTTTGATGCCATGCAACCTCAGTGCGGCTTTGGCGAATTAGGGCTTTGTTGTCGCAATTGCAATATGGGACCCTGCCGTATTAGCCCTTTCGAGGAAGAAGGACCCAAACAGGGAATATGCGGAGCCACGGCGGATATCATCGTTGCCCGCAATCTGCTCAGGATGATCGCCGCCGGTGCTGCGGCGCACTCTGATCACGGGCGAGACATTGCTCACACGCTTCTTCTCACTGCGCAAGGTAAAGCCAGCGGCTATCAGATCAAGGACGAAGAGAAGCTCAAAGCGATTGCGAAAGAGTATGGCATTCGAATCAAAGATCGCAGCAAGGAGGAAATCGCTTTAGAGGTTGCCCGCGCAGCTTACGGGGAATTTGGCAGACAAGAGGGACCCATTCAGTTCACTCGCCGCGCTCCTCAAAAGCGGGTTGCGCTTTGGCAGCAGTTGGGCATTGAACCGCGCGGCATCGACCGAGAGATCGTGGAAATCATGCACCGCACTCACATGGGCGTTGACAATGACGCAGTGAACTTGATTTTTCATGGTTTGCGCACCTCCATTTCAGATGGGTGGGGTGGCTCGATGATCGCCACCGAGCTTTCCGATGTCTTGTTTGGCACCCCCACCCCGATCAAGTCGGAAGCTAACCTCGGCGTCTTGAAGAAAGACATGGTCAACATCATTGTTCACGGTCATGAGCCGGTGCTTTCGGAAATGATTGTCGCAGCCTCTCAAGACCCAGAGATGATCGAACTGGCAAAGAAATACGGCGCTAAGGGTATCCAAGTGGCAGGGATTTGCTGCACTGGGAATGAAGTCTTGATGCGCCACGGCATCCCGCCGGCGGGCAATTTCTTGCAACAAGAGCTTGCCCTCGCCACCGGCGCTGTAGAAGCCATGGTAGTGGACGTCCAGTGCATCTTCCCCGCTCTTGGTGCTGTGGCAGGATGCTTCCATACCAAGTTGATCTCGACCTCTCCGAAAGCAAAATTCCCCGGCGCTACTCACATCGAGTTCCACGAAGAGCATGGCTACGAAATCGCAAAGGAGATCGTGCGCACTGCCGTAGAGAATTACCGCTTCCGCAAGCCAGCATTGGTGCAGATCCCCGACGAGAAATCGGAATGCATGGTCGGCTTTAGCGTAGAGGCGATTGTTGCGGCTTTAGGTGGAACGCTTACGCCGCTTCTGGATGCTATAAAGGCGGGGGCAGTGCGGGGCATCGCCGGCGTAGTTGGCTGCAACAACCCCAAAATTCAGCATGATTACGGCCATATCAATCTCCTCAAGGAATTGATTAAGCAAAACGTCCTCGTGGTCACCACAGGCTGTAATGCCATTGCGGCAGCCAAAGCTGGCTTGCTGTTGCCGGAAGCAGCCGAGTTGGCTGGTGAAGGGTTGAAAGGTGTTTGCAAAGCCTTGGGCATCCCCCCTGTCTTGCACATGGGCTCTTGTGTGGATATCAGCCGCATCCTGACCGCCTGTGCCGCCATTGCTAACGCCTTGGGGGTGGACATCAGCGATCTGCCAGTCGCCGGCGCTGCTCCTGAATGGATGAGCGAGAAAGCGGTCAGCATTGGCGCTTATGTGGTCTCGAGCGGGATATTTACCGTGCTAGGCACCGTGCCGCAGGTCTTAGGCAGCCCGTTGGTGACGCAAGTCTTAACCGACACCGCCGAGTCTGTCGTTGGCGCTAAATTTGCTGTCGAAACTGACCCCTTCAAGGCAGCAACGTTGATAGTTCAGCACATTGACAAGAAGCGCAGCGCCTTGGGCTTACCTGTGCCAGAAGGTGCCCTAGCAGGATAAGTCCCTGTTTCTGGTCTCTCTCATCCAAGCAGAGGAGAGAGACCTCGCCCCACGCCCTTTTCCGCCGCAGAGAGGGGAGCTAGATTCCCCTCTCCCGGCGCAGGAAAAAGGGAGCATGGAATCGATAGCTAATAATGGAGGCTCACGATGCCGGCTTGGATTCCTCTGATCGGTTCGTGGACGGTGCTCGGCGGTGGCGTCTTGCTTCAGCTTCTCCTCTGGCGTCGCTGCTCGAACAGGACAAAGGGGTGGCTGGCAGTCCTAAGTTCAGGGCTGGGTTTGGTTGCTCTTCTCGGTGGCATACCCTTCTTGCTCAACGGACAAGTTCAAGATTTTCGGCTTGCCGATTGGGACGCGCCTTTTGGGTTGATCTATCGGCTGGACGGCTTGGGCTTTTTGTTTGCACTCATCGCCCTTGCTGTGGGCAGTGTCATCCTATTGTTTTCCATTGAGTACATGAAAGAAGAAGCCAGCGCAACCCGCTTCTTTACCCTCATGTTGTTGTTTATCGGCGCTTTGGTCCATTTGGTCTTCAGCGCCGATTGGTTTGTGATCTATCTCAGTTGGGAGGTCATTGGCCTCTGTTCTTTCTTCCTGATTGGTTTTTGGTTTGTTCAACCCGAAGCGGCGCGGGGCGCCCGCAAAGCGTTGGTGATGACCCACATTGCCGGCTATGGATTGCTGGCTTTTGCCATCGTTGGCTACGCTCGGACGGGGGTTTCACTCTGGATTGACCCCCGTTTCGCAACGGGGTTGACCAGTGGTTTGCTCTTATTGGCTCTGGTTGCAGCGATGGCAAAATCGGTGCAAGTTCCCCTGCATACTTGGATACCGGATGCAATGGCTGCTCCTACGCCGGTCAGTGCCTTGCTCCATGCCGCTTGCTACGTCACGGCTGGCGTCTATCTCATCGCCCGCCTGCGCGGAATCGTCGAATGGCCGCCGCTTTTTCAGGGTGTCTTAATCACCATTGCCACGCTGACGATGTTGATCGGAGCGCTCTTTGCCCTGATCCAAACTGACCTGAAACGTCTCCTTGCTTTCTCGACCGTCAGTCAGGTTGGCTACATGATGTTGGGGTTGGGGCTTGGCACTCCTCTCGGAGTCGCTGCTGGCTTGCTGCTGTGTTTGAATCACGCCTTTTTCAAAGGAGGGCTGTTTTTGTGCGCGGGTAAGATCCAACACGAGTGTGGCAGCCGCGATATGAACCGCTTATCTGGGCTAGCGGCGCAAATGCGCTGGACAACCTTGAATTGGTTGGCATTGGCAGCCAGCATTAGCGGCTTGCCGCTGCTGAGCGGATTTGTCTCCAAATGGCTGCTGTATCATGCCGCCCTGCAAGCAGGGCAGCTCATCCCGGCTATGGTGGCATGGTTGGTCAGCGTTCTGACCGTCTTTTACTTCCTGAAGGTGAGCAGCAGCGTCTTTTTCGGGGAGAGACAAATCGAGCTACCCTCTCCCACCAAGTCCCATGTTTGGATGGAGCGGGCAATCGGCATCCTTACGGGCGGCAGTTTGTTGCTGGGCATCGCCCCCCAGCTCGCCTTTACCTATTTGCTCAATCCCCTTCTGAGCCAATTGGGGCTTGCTCCTGTTCAAGGCATCACCTGGCTGGGATTTCGCCTCGCCGGCGGCGACTGGTATGTCAGCCTGGGCTTAGGGATGGCTGTGGTGGCGCTTGGGTTGGGCGGATTGATGTATCTCCTCTGGCAGCCAGCCCGTCGCTTAGCCACAAGCGGCGAGGTAGCCGTGCTGGAAGGGGGTGGTGTCTTTAGCGGGGGTGAACCAATCAGCGGCCTGCCTCGCCTGAGCGCCAGCGATTTCTCACAGTTGATTCAGGAACAGTGGGCAGATATTTATCGTTGGGCAGACCCCGACCGCCTTTACCGCTTTTTATGGAGGGCGCTCCTTCGCCTTGGTCAAGGTGCGGAAAGCCTCTCTCAGCTTTTGGAAAAGCGGGCAGGATGGGTTTTAGTCGCTTTGAGCGCCTTGGGGGGGCTGCTGCTTTATTTCTCTCTCCCCTCTTTGAGCGCACAAGCGGGAACAGCCCACCTTACCCCGTTATGGTTCATGGGTTGGCTGGGGATGGCGGGGCTGGCATGTTTGGCAGTTTGTTTTTGCATTGCCCTGCGCGGAACTCACCTGCTGTTGATTTTGCTGGCAATCCTGCTTAGCATGGGCGGCTTATTGACGCCTTCACCCATCTGGAATCTGCTCCTGCTCGAGTCTGCTGCGCTTTTGGCTTTTGTGCTCCTCTGGCTTACGCTGGCGGATAAAAAGGCGGCTCAACTGTATTTCCTCGTCATCCTGCTTTCAGCAGGTTTCACCTTTGCCGCCCTCCAAACTATCGCCGAGCAGCCGTCCTTAGCGCTGGTCTTTCTCCTCTTGGGTGTGGGAATCAAAATTGCACTGGTGCCGTTTTACGTCTGGCTGCCCCGCCTAGCGGTAAGAGCTTCAGCTCCTTTATTGGCGTTGATCGTAGGTGTTCTTGACATAGCAGCCTTTGCGGAAATTGTCGGCTTTAGTCAGCGTTCGCCCGCTTTGTTCGAGCTGCCGACGCCGTGGCTGGTGTTTGGCTTGCTCTCTGCGTTGGGTGGCGCCTTGGCAATGCTCGCCCAACGGGATATGAAGCGCCTGTTGGCGTTTTCGAGTGTCGAGGATATGGGTGTCTTAATCCTTGCGCTGGTGGTCGGGCGAGAGATGGGTGTTCAGGCTGCTTATATCGGTGCTGCCGCTCATGCGGTGGCAAAGGTATTGTTATTCGTTAGCTTGAGCCGCATTGAAGCGGATGGCAATCTAAAGCCTTCCCACACTGGGCTGGCTCGCTTCTACCCCTTCAGTAGTGCCGGTTTTGTGGTCGGCTTCCTCGCACTTCTGGGCGCACCGCCCTTTGTCGGTTACCTTGCCCGCTGGCGCATCTACCTGCTGGCTTTTGAGCGCAGCCCCTGGCTTTTGGGCGGCTTGCTGCTCTGTTCCTCGCTTGCCCTCCTAGCTTATGGGCGGGCGTTGGTGCAATGCTGGTGGGGCGGCGGGTCGGATGAATCCCTTCCCCAGTTGGATCTGTCGGTTTGCCATGAACCGCTGGGGTTTCGTTTGATCGTCACCCTGCTCATGATCCTCTTGTTGCTCGGCGGACTATTCCCAACTTTGCTGCTGAGCTGAAAGGAAGGAACGATGGAGACGCGGCTATCTCTTTTCGACCGTTTGGTGCGCTATGCGCGGGGACGTTCTCCGTGGCTGTTTCACCTCAATTGCGGCGGCTGCAATGGCTGTGACATCGAGTTTCTGGCATGTCTGACGCCGCGCTACGACGTCGAACAATTGGGCATCCGTCTGGAGGGCAGTCCGCGACACGCCGACATTTTATGCATCTCCGGTCCCGTCACCCGCAACACGCAAGCTGCTCTGCAAACCATCTATGCTCAAACCCCGGCGCCGAAAGTGGTCGTTGCCATCGGCTCGTGTCCTGCGAGCGGCAATGTCTTTGCCGACAGCCCTAGCGTTGTTGGACCGCTGGAGAATTTCATCCCCGTAGATGTATATGTCCCAGGCTGCCCTCCCCGACCAGATGCCATCATCGAAGGAATTGCCAGCGCAGTACTGCTGTTGAAGGCCAAACCTGTGCGGGGTAGAGGAGGAGAAAGTCATGACTAGTTGGTTTGCCTTGTTGGTCTTCCCCGGTTTTTTGTACGCCCTTCCAATGGGGTGGTTGATGCTTTGGGTGGAGCGCAAGACCATCGCCCGACTGCAAAGCCGCATCGGTCCACCCTTCTATCAGCCCTTCTTCGATTTCGTCAAGCTGATGACCAAAGAACCCCTCCGCCGCCCTCGCAGTGAGGACAGCTTTTATCTCTTCTTGCCGCTTCTTGCCTTTGGCGCAACTTTGGGTAGCTTAACCTTGTTGCCGATTCTGGCTACATCCCCCAGCTTGGTTGGCGATATTGTGTTATTTGTTGCTCTTATTGAGGTCGCCCCGATTTGTTTAATCTTGCTGGGCTTTCTCTCGCGCTCAATCTTCGGTCAAGTTGGGGCGGTGCGTGAAGCGGTACTGTCCATCGCTGCCAACCTGCCTTTTATCACTGCCTTGATCGCCCTTGCCTATGCGAGCGGCAGCCTGCGCCTGATGGAGATTGCCCAAACTGCGCCTCCTCTCGCGCGTGGGTTGGCGGTATTAGCCCTGCTCTTCTGTCTGCCGCTCAAACTGCGCTTGAACCCCTTTTCGGTGGCAAATGCCGAGCAGGAAATCTATCAAGGAGCCCTCACCGAGTTGGACGGCTGGCGGTTGGGCTTGTGGGAACTGACTCATGCTGTTGAATGGGTAGCTTTGAGCGGCTTGACCGTTGCGTTAGCTATGCCTTGGCGCAGTGGGGTGATGCTCTGGGATGCAAGCCTCTTCGCCTTGCTCAGTTTGGTCGTAACCTTTGTCTTAGCCCTCCTCGCCGGGGCAACGGCGCGGCTTAAACTGGCTCAGGCTAGCCGTTTCTACTGGCGCTGGGGGTTTGGGCTCGCCTTGCTGACGTTGTTTGTTTCCTTTCTCAATGTGGGAGGTTAGGCGATGAGCATTCTCCATATTCTTGCTGAAAATCTCCGTCAAGGTGTAGTCACCTTGCGCTATCCCCAGCGCGTTCAGCCGCCGCCAAACTATCGCAGTTTGGTGCAGCTTCAGAAGGAGCAATGTGTGGGATGTGCTTGCTGCGCCTATGTGTGTGTTTCGGGGGCGATTCAGGTGCGTGAGAAAAGAGAGGAGTATGTCTGGGCTTATGACCCCGCCAAATGCACCTTTTGCGGACGGTGTATTGAAGCCTGCCCGACCCAGGCGTTGCAGATGCAGACAGAGCGGCCACCCATTTATCATCAACCAGGCGCTTTAGCTGTGTCCTACTCCATGACATACCCACCCTGTCAGAGTTGCGGCAAACCCTTCCGCGTGGCGAACGAGCTCCTGCGCCAGCGTGCCTATGTAGAAGTGTCTCAGCAGGTGGAAAATTTACTCCACCTTTGCCCCTCCTGCCGTCAGAAGGAAGGTTTTAAACAAATCCTCGCCGCGCGGCAAGCAAAGGAGGTTGAGCGATGAACGTGGGAGAAATGCGCCAACTGCTGGGCTTGCAAACAGGCTTTATCGAGCAGGAAGACGGTTATTGGGGGCATGTTCCCAATCTCGATGTGCGTCGCATGGCACAAAGCCTCTTCGGACTTGAAGCGCGCTTGATCACCATTACCGCTCGTCCCAGCGGAGACGAATGCCGTTTGATCTATCACTGGGATTGGCAAGGCAAGATGCTGCACCTTTCCACGCTCACCCACCGCCGTGAGATCGAGAGCATTGCCGACCTATACCCCGCCGCTGACTGGATCGAGCGTGAAATTCATGACCTCTATGCGGTCGTTTTCGCCGCACGGGTAACTCCGCCGTTGCTCTTGCGTCCAAACGACGCCGCTGGACTCTTCCTGCGCAATGGTCATCCTTCTGAGGAGAGTGAGAAATGAGCTATACCATTCCAATCGGACCCTATCATCCGGCGCTGGAAGAACCCTATAAAATCGAACTGGAGTGCGAAGGGGAGCGGGTGCGCCAGGCTCATTTGCAGATCGGCTTTAATTTTCGCGCCATCGAGCTGATCGCCCAAAACCGCAACGTGATCCAGAACATCGCCTTGTTCGAGCGGGTCTGCGGCATCTGTTCCAATGTGCATACACTGACTTACTGCATGGCGGTTGAAAAGCTGCTGGGCATCGAAGCGCCACCCCGCGCCCAGTACATTCGCCTGATTGTAGCGGAGCTGGAACGCTTACATTCTCACATCCTCTGGGCAGGAGCAGTCGCCCATATCCTCGGCTTTCAGACCTTGTTTATGACCTGCTTTCGTTTGCGCGAGATTGTGATGGATCTGCTTGAACTGATTTCGGGCAATCGGGTTAACTATGCCATGAACGCTGTCGGAGGGGTCAACCGCGACCTGACCGAGGTAGAGCTAATCCAAGAAGGAGTGCGCCAATTCCGTAGAGCGGTGGAGGAGCAATTGATTCCGGTTTTCTGCAGCGACCCAACGGTGCGGGCGCGGTGCGCTGGCGTGGGCGTCTTGACCAAAGCAGAAGCCATTGCTTGGGGGGCAGTGGGACCGACGGCGCGGGCAAGCGGTGTGGCACAAGACATCCGTCAAGCCCAGCCTTACCTTGTTTACGACCGTTTGGAATTTAGCGTTCCCGTTCAGGAGAGCGGCGATGTGTTGGCACGCCTGGTCGTGCGAGCTTTAGAGATGGTCGAAGCTTGCTATTTGATTGAACAAGCGCTGGATCAACTGCCAGACGGCGAATGGAAGGGGCAGTTGTTTGTCGAACTGCCCCCTGGTGAAGCCGCAGCGCGCATCGAAGCCCCGCGCGGCGAGGTGTTTTACTACCTTGCCTCAGATGGCGGCGAGAAGCCGGTACGGGTCAAAGTGCGCACGCCGAGCTTTGTCAATATGCCCACCGTACGCTTGATGCTCAAGGACGCCACGCTCGCCGATGTGCCGCTGATTCAGGCTTCGATCGATCCTTGCTATTCGTGCACCGACCGCTGAGGGACGCTTTCCGCCTGACATGCGTTGTGATGCTGGGCTGGCAAACGATGGCGCTTCCCGCTGAGAGCAAGAAGTCTCAACGGGAAGCTTTTTCCCTTCTGATTGACAAATCGGGTTTGCACATGTCGGCTTGCGAATGTGTCGCACACCCCAGCCAAAAATGGTAAGATTAGGGGAGAGAGCGTTGCCAATCACCGGATGAGAGATGTTGATCGAAACGTATGAGATCGAGCTCTATACACCACCCTGGAATCCTGGGGGCGATCGTTTTGCCGCCCGGGCGCGCTTTGCGGGAAACATCTCTAAGGTGCTCCCTTACCTGAACGCCATCCTTCGTGGTGCTCACTACGTCCCCGCCATGAACACGCTGATGGTCAAGCAAGGCGAATTGTTGGTAGCTTTTCACCCTTATGAGATTGCTATTACCGATGCGGCAAATCACACCGATGCCGAGAGACAACTCAAGCCGTGGATTGAATTGGTTAACCAGACCTGGGAACGCCGTCGCGAAATCACGCCCGAGCAGAGCAGCCGCCCTCGCCCGACCCACTTGGCTATCTACAAGCTGTTGCCCAATACCAACTGTCGCCAATGCAATGAATTGACCTGCTATATCTTTGCCACCAAGCTGATGCTCTCCTTGAGAAAACTGGAGGAGTGCAAGCCTCTTTTCGAGCCCGCTTATGAAGAGCAACGCGCCGCCCTGCAGGATTTGATTTCCCCGTAAACCCCTATCGAGAGCCTCCCGCAGCGC
>CAKZNJ010000130.1 GCA_937129505.1 uncultured Anaerolineae bacterium
AGGCTTTTTACATTGCCCGCACCGGTCGCCCAGGCCCGGTTTTGATCGACATCTGTAAAAACGCTCAAATTCAGAAGACTGAGTTCGTTTATCCCGAAAAAATTGAACTGCCCGGATACAAACCGCCTCGTACGGCGCCCAAGGCGCAATTGCAAAAAGCTGCCCAGATGATTCGCGAAGCCCGCCGGCCGGTCATCTTAGCGGGGCATGGCTTGTTGATCTCGCGCGCTTATCGCGAAATGCAGGATTTAGCTCATCGAGCAGATATTCCCGTGGCAATGACCTTGTTGGGAATCGGCTCGATGCCAGCCTCAGACCCCTTAAATTTGGGCATGATGGGGATGCATGGCGAGGCTTACTGTAACTTGGCAATCCAAAACGCTGACTTGCTGATCGCTTTAGGGATGCGCTTTGACGATCGCGTCACCGGCAACCTAAAGACCTATGCTCCCCATGCGAAGAAGATTCACATTGAGATTGATCCTTCGGAAGTTCACAAGAATGTGGTTGTAGATTTGCCTCTCTTTGGCGACCTCAAATCTGTGCTAAGTGACCTGCTACCTTTTGTGCAAGAGGATCGCCATGATGAATGGCGCGCCCAAATCAATGAGTGGAAACAAGAGTCCGATTCGCGCGACATTATCTACTGGCCAGATGATGGCAAGCTCTATACCGCTCACGTCATCCGCAGTATCTGGGAAGCCACCGAAGGCAAGGCGACCTTGACCACCGGCGTCGGTCAACACCAGATGTGGGCAGCTCAATATTATCCCTTCGAAGAGCCCTATCGCTTTATCACCTCCGGTGGGGCTGGCACGATGGGCTTTGGTGTCCCGGCGGCATTAGGAGTGTGGTTTACCGACAAGAGCCGCGATGTCTGGGTGATTGACGGTGATGGCAGTTTCCAGATGACGCAGGCGGAATTGTCCACTATCGTTCAAGAAGGTGCCAGCATCAAAATCGCTATCATGAACAATCATTTCTTGGGCATGGTACGCCAATGGCAGGAGTTCTTCTTTGATAGCCGATATGCCGCAACGCCCTTACACGGGCCGGATTTCGTCAAGATCGCCGACGCCCATGGCATCCCCGCGCGACGAATCACAAAGCGAGATCAAGTCATGGACGCTCTGCAGTTCGCCTCCCAGACTCCTGGGCCCGTTCTCTTGGACTTCTTTGTGGAAATGGAAGAAGCGGTTTACCCCATGGTACCTGCTGGCGCAGACCTACACGATATGATCCGGCGCCCCGTGCGCGAAAAATCCACGGCTTAATTGGCTTTTTTGAGATTTGCGGAGGAAAAGATGCAACACACTTTGATTGCTATCGTTGAAAACAAACCTGGCGTCCTAAACCGAGTTGCTTCGCTGTTCCGACGCCGTAACTTCAACATCGAATCGTTGAATGTCGGGCACACCGATCGCAAAGACATCTCGCGCATGACGATTGTGGTCAACAGCGAAGATGTAGATGCCCGCAAGGTTGAAGCTAATTTGTATAAGCTGGTCAATGTCATTGATGTACACGATGTTTCCAATCAACCAGCTGTGGTGCGCGATTTAGCCTTGATCAAAGTTAAAGCTGCTCTCGATCAGCGCGCAGAAATCGCCAATCTGGCTTCGATTTTCCGCGGGCGCATTGTCGATGTGGCGGCTGAGTCGGTCATCGTCGAAGTCACCGGCACGGAGGATAAGATCGAAAGCTTAATTGAACTGTTACGTCCTTTCGGCATTTTGGAGATGGTGCGCACGGGGCAAGTTGCCATGCTACGGGGCGGTTATGAGCCGGTCCGCCATACCCCCGGCGCAGGTTCGAACGGCTACCATCCCGAAGAGATGCTTGAAACGGAGTAATTTTCCTGTTGAAAGGATTTTTATGGCAAAAATTTATTACGATAAGGATGTTGACCCCACCCTAATTCGGCAAAAGAAAGTTGCCATCATTGGTTTTGGCTCGCAAGGACATGCCCACGCCCTGAATCTGCGCGATAGCGGTGTGGATGTGCGGGTGGGTTTAAGGCCGAGCAGCAAAAGCTGGCAAAAAGCGGAACAGCAGGGTTTGCCAGTTCGCGAGGTGGCTGAGGCGGTGCAAGAGGCGGATGTGATCATGCTCCTCCTGCCCGATACCGAGCAACCCAAGGTCTATGAACAGTCTATTGCCCCTTACCTGACCGAAGGGAAAACCTTGATGTTCGCTCATGGCTTCAATATCCGCTATGGCACGATTCAACCTCCCGCCACGGTAGATGTGAGTATGGTCGCACCCAAAGCGCCCGGCCATCGCGTGCGCGAAATCTATGTCGAGGGAGGAGGGACACCCTCCCTCTTGGCTGTGCATCAAGATGCCAGCGGCAAAGCCAAGGAAAACGCGCTCTCTTACGCCCATGCCCTTGGAGCAACCCGCGCTGGTGTGCTGGAAACCACCTTCGCCGAAGAAACCGAAACCGATCTGTTCGGTGAGCAAGCTGTGTTGTGTGGTGGTGTTACAGCTCTGGTAAAAGCCGCCTTTGAAACGCTTGTCGAAGCCGGCTATCAGCCTGAACTGGCTTACTTTGAATGTTTGCATGAGATGAAGCTCATTATAGATCTTGTAAATCAAGGCGGATTAAGTTACATGAGATATTCCATCAGCGATACTGCTGAATATGGGGATTATTCTGTTGGAAAGAGGATCATCACCGAACAAACCAAGAATGAAATGAGAAAAGTACTAAGAGAAATACAGGATGGAACTTTTGCAAAGAACTGGATTCTTGAAAATCAGGCAAACAGGCCATCCTTCAATGCAAGAAGAAAAATGGAGCAAGAGCATCAGATAGAAGTTGTAGGAAGAGAATTGAGAAAGATGATGAGCTGGTTGAAAAAATAATTTAATGAAAGTTAGTGTGGGAGCGCGCACCATTCTACCTTTCAATTAGTTCGGGATTCCCAATATATTACATGCATTGTGACGGGTGAATA
>CAKZNJ010000131.1 GCA_937129505.1 uncultured Anaerolineae bacterium
GAAATTGCACCTGAAGCGAGCAAAGAGGGAGAGCTCCCTTCTCCAGGGATCCCTCAACCAGCTCCTAAAGAGGAATTACCAATTGAAATTGTAGGACCTTTGCATGGCTTGCGCGGTGTCTTGCCAGCGGAACCCTTGGTGGCTGAGCAGAAAAAACCTTCGAAGGCGCTTTCGGAACTGTTGGTTACGGATAAACAGCGCGCCCAAGCAGAGCTTTTCTTAAGAATGATTGAGGAAGAGGGAAAACCAAAGCCACTACCATCTACGAAGCGAACAAAGCCGCATCTCTTCTGGCGACTTGTCATCTTCCTCACCCTATTTGTCGCTGCAGCAGTAGGACTTATCCTGCGTCCTTTTGCAACCAGGCCGCAAGAACTAAGTGTTGGCGTCTTCGATACGATGCAGGCGATCAGTCAGCTGCCAGCAAACGCCAACGTGCTGTTGATTGTGGACATTGAGGGCGGCGACTTCGCTGAAATGCAAGCTACGACAAATGCCATGTTGGATCAAATGATGATCAAGGGGGCCTTTTTTGTGCTCCTTTCTGCGAATCAGGGCGGAGCATTGCAAGCGGATCGGCTGGTTAGGGAAGTTAGCCGTTTGAACGGGCATAATTATCAACCGTGGACAGGGTGGGTCAACCTAGGGTATTTGCCCGGCGGGATAACAGGGATGCAAGCGATTTCCCGATCGATAACCGAGATATTGCCAAATACCATTGATGGTGAATCCGCCTGGCAACACGATCGGCTGAAACAGGTACGCTCTTTGGGTGATTTCGCTCTTGTTGTGGTCATTACCGAGGATGCTTCTCGGGCGCGTCAATGGGTGGAACAACTAAAGGGACAGGTTGCCGAGTCGCGATTGCTATTTGCCGTTAGTGCGCAGGTTGAGCCTGTGCTTCGCCCGTATTATGAAGCAGATCCCCGCCAAATTCAAGGTTTGCTTGCAGGCATTCGCGATGGAGCAATTTATGAGACTCAGTCCGCTCGGACGGGTTGGGCGATGAGTTTATGGGATGCCTATACTCTTGTCGTTTTGGCGGGATGCGCAGTGATTTTTGGGGGTTCGTTTGTTTACGCTTTGATTGCTCTCTTTAACCGCCGCAAACCTCTTGCGCAGGAGAAAAGCTCATGATATTGGACCGGCCAATGATTGAGCTCCTTGGCGGACTTGTGGGCGTTGTGCTCACTTTGGTCGTGTTCAGTTATGTGTTGGGCGATCATTTTTTGGTGCGCCTAGTCTTTTATGGGTATATAGGATTAATGGCAGGTTTTGCAGTTGTCATTACCTCGAGTAGCGTGGTTTACCCATTACTGATTCGACCGATCCTTGAAAATCCCGTCAGTGGAATGATGCAGATTGCTATTCCCCTCTTGCTAAGCGTTTTGCTTTTCTTCAAGGCTTCAACGCGTTTTTCACAAATCGGAAATCTGAGTCTCGCTTTTTTGGTTGGGGTAGGACTAGCTGCCTTAATCGGCGGCGCCACCCTCGGTACCTTAATTCCCCAAATTTCAGCGGTGATCAGCCCCTTTGACCTGAATCGAGCTTCGCTTGGAACAGAAGATCGTCTTTCAGGGATAGTCCAAGGGGTGATGGTCCTAGTCGGAACGGTGACGACACTCGCCTATTTCCATTTTGGGGCACGCCCTAAAGCCAGTGGTCCCGCTCGCCGTGTCGAGTGGATAGAGAGTCTGAGTTGGATCGGCCAATTTTTTATTGCGGTTGCCTTGGGGTTGATCCTGGCTGGCTTGTTTAGAGCAGGGTTTGTTGCGCTGGTAGAACGAGTTCGAACGCTGGTTGATTTCGTCATTATGCTACAGCAAGGCCTCTAGTCATGCCCGTATCTTTTGTTAAGGCTGATTCTCTACTTGCAATCGATGTAGGAAGCATCACCA
>CAKZNJ010000132.1 GCA_937129505.1 uncultured Anaerolineae bacterium
CTTTTGAGCTTCGGCGAGTTCAGCCATGGCGGTTTCAAGTCGCCCAATCCGCTCTTCGCTGCGCTTCTGGGCTTCGGAAAGTTCTTCGACGCGTTGCTCGGTTCGCTTTTGAGCTTCGGCGAGTTCAGCCATGGCGGTTTCAAGTCGCCCAATCCGCTCTTCGCTGCGCTTCTGGGCTTCGGTGAGTTCTTGGATTGCTTGCCAGGTTTGCTTTTGCGCCTCAGCAATAGCTGCACGTAAATTGCGTTCGCTCTCTGGAATCAATAGGCGGCGCAATTGCTCGACCAGCGTGGGGTCGCCCTCTAGCTTTCGGATAAACTCTTGAATGTCGTTGGTCGAAATTGCCATCTTTCACCTGAGATGGATTATAACATAACTTGCAGGGGGCGATTCCGACTTGCGAACGGCGAAGATGCTTTCTTCGAGAAATTCTACGATATTCCCCTACGGAGGGACTGCCGCAAGAAATCTTCAGCTTTGCTGGGCTCTAATACCTGAGCGATTAAGTATCCCTGCGCATATTCACAGCTCCAATCTTGCAGAGCTTTCCACTGAGTTTCGGTCTCTACACCTTCGGCGATGGCATCGATCTTCAAGTCATGGGCGAGGTTGATAATGGTCTTGGCAATTTCCATCCCGTTGCTGTGCGGAGATTGTCCACTGATGAAAGAGCGATCGATTTTGATGGCGTGGATAGGAAGGAGATGTAAATAGGCAAGCGATGAATAGCCGGTTCCAAAATCGTCAATATGAATCTTTACCCCCATAGAGACCAATCGCTCCAGCGTGGCAATCGTCAATTCGGCGTTTTCCATGATGACGCTTTCGGTGATTTCCAATTGCAGAGAGGCGGGGGGCAATTGGCTTTCGCGCAGAGCTGTCTCCACTTGCTCGAATAAATCAGGTTGCGAGAACTGCCTGTTGGATAGATTGACACTGACCGTGAGAGGGGGATCGCTCGGATAACGGGCTTGCCATTCGCTCATTTGACGGCAGGCTTCGCGCAAAACCCAAGCTCCCATCGGGATAATCAGCCCCGTTTCCTCGGCGAAGGGGATAAATTCCGAAGGCGCTATTAGACCCTTTTCAGGGTGTCGCCAACGCACCAGAGCTTCGAAGCCGATAACGCGGCTGTCATCCATGGCGGAGATGGGCTGGTAATGCAGCTCCAGTTGTTGATGTTCGATGGCGTAGCGCAGGTCTTTTTCCATCTCCAAGTGTTGGACAACCGAAGTACGCATGGCAGTGTTGAAAATTACATAGCGGTTGCGTCCTAGCGATTTGGCGCGATACATGGCGATATCCGCATCGCGCAGCAGGTCTTCTGATTTTTCGTAGTCGAGCGTGCTCAGCACTGCCCCAATGCTACCGCTAATGCTGACCTCGTGGCTGGCTAGGTTAAAGGGGTGCGAGAGTTCGGCGAGGATTCGTTCCGCAACCTGAGTTGCATCCTGCGTCGTGGCTAGGTCTTCTAACAGGATCACAAATTCATCGCCGCCAAAGCGGGCGATGGTATCCGATGCCCGCAGGGCAAGCTGCAGCCGCTTG
>CAKZNJ010000133.1 GCA_937129505.1 uncultured Anaerolineae bacterium
CCGAATCTCCTGCCGCCCGTAAGGGCATTAAGACACAGGTGGTACAGGTTGTGCCCCACCTCTGGTAACGTCCGAATCTCCTGCCGCCCGTAAGGGCATTAAGACCACAACCAAACCCCTTCCCTGCGCGGGAAGGGGTCTCCCCTTAGGGTCGCAGGCGTCCTCGCCTGCACCATATGGCGGCCTCCTGTCATTCCGCACGAGCGCCAGCGACTGAGGAATCTTTTCCTCCCTCACTTCTTGAAAAACACCAAGCCGCTGAGTGCACCGAGACAAACCAACCGCTCCCCCCTTCCTCTTGACAAAATCAACCCCCCGATATACAATTAGTACAAATATACAATAATACAAAAGTACAATGATACACCAAGGAGGTTGTTTGGGTCGACTCACCGATCTTGCCGTTGATTTCCGCTCGGGGCAGCCCATTTACCTGCAAATTGTCGAGCAAATCCGCCAAAAAGTTGCCAACGGTGAGCTAAAACCCGGCGATCAGTTGCCCACTGTGCGCCAACTGGCAGCCGAGCTGCGGGTCAACTTCAACACCGTGGCGCGCGCGTATCGCTTACTCGACGAAGCGGGCTTGATCTCGACCCAGCATGGGCGGGGAACGTATATCTGGGAGCAGCCCTCCCCTGAAACGGTACACACGATTCGCAAGCAGGGCTTAGAGAGCCTGACCCGCCGCTATCTCACTGCGGCTGCCCAACTGGGTTGCTCCGCCCAAGAGATCGCCCAGACAATCAACCAACTGCTCGAGCAATGGCAAGAGAGCGGCGAGCTGCCGCAACCAGAGCAAAACGACACCTGAGAAATGCGAGGTATACGATGGACAAAAAAGGCTTCAAAACTACTGAAAGGATTTCTTACCGCATCCCTCCCATAGCGATTGTGGTTGCCGTAGCTGTCTATGGCATCGGTGCATCGCTTGCCTACTTGCTAGACGGATTGACGGACTTGCCTGATGAGGTTGCGGCTGCCACGGTGATCGTCTTTGTCTTGTTGGGGACATTTTTGCTCTACGGCATCAAAGTTGCCAACCAATGGGAAAAAGCAATCATTTTGCGCTTCGGGCGCTTTTTGAAACTGGCCGGGCCGGGCTTGTTCTGGGTCACGCCGGTGATCGAAAGTATTGCCAACTGGATTGACCACCGGGTCATGGTCACCCCCTTCAGCGCCGAGAAAACTCTCACCAAGGATACCGTGCCGGTGGATGTAGACGCCGTGCTTTTCTGGATGGTTTGGGACGCCGAAAAGGCTGCCCTCGAGGTGGAGGATTATCGCATGGCTATTGCTTGGGCTGCCCAGACTGCCTTGCGCGAAGTAATCGGGCAGATGTATCTGGCTGACATCCTCGTTGGGCGGGCGAAGATGGATGCTGACCTGCAACGCATCATTGATGAACGCACCACGCCGTGGGGGGTCACTGTCCAATCGGTGGAAATTCGCGACATTGTCATCCCGCAGGACCTCGAAGAAGCCATGAGTCGGCAAGCGCAGGCGGAACGAGAACGG
>CAKZNJ010000134.1 GCA_937129505.1 uncultured Anaerolineae bacterium
TCCGCGAACCATAACAACGACTTTGACCATGCGGTTAAACTTGTACAAATTGCCAAAGAAATAGGGGCCGACGCAATAAAACTTCAAACGTATACTCCTGATACACTTACTATCAAGTGTGACGCAGACTACTTTCGCGTGTCCGAAGGATTGTTATGGTCTGGAAAAAGCCTGTACGACCTGTACGCCGAGGCATACATGCCTTGGGAGTGGCAGCCGAAGCTCAAAAAAATCGCAGATGAACTAGGAATCATGTTGTTTTCTACGGCGTTTGATAGCACCGCCATTGAATTCCTAGAGGAAATGAACGTCCCTGCGCACAAAGTGGCCTCATTCGAGATAACCGATATACCGCTAATAGAAGAGATGGCGAAGACAGGTAAACCTCTGATCATCTCTACTGGAATGGCAACTTTAGGGGAGATAGACGAGGCAGTAAACGCAGCTTTGAGGGCAGGAGCTAGAGATATAGCGTTACTCAAGTGCAACAGCGCGTATCCGGCGCCGCCTGAGGAGATGAATCTGAAAACTCTTCCACATCTCGCTCAAGCTTTCGGTCTACCAGTCGGTATCTCAGATCACACTTTGGGTATAGCGGTTCCGATCGCTTCGGTGGCTCTGGGATGCAGTATTATAGAAAAACATTTGACCATGTCGAGGGCCATTCCAGGACCTGATAGTGCTTTCTCTTTGGAGCCAAATGAATTCAGGGCAATGGTGGAGGGGGTTAGGACAGCTGAAAGAGCTTTAGGGTGTGTATCCTATTCTTTGGGGCAAGAGGAAGCTCGAAGTCGCGTCTTCCGTCGATCGCTTTTCGTCGTCGAAGATGTCAAGGCAGGAGAGACTTTTACAGAAAAGAACGTACGCTCGATTAGACCTGGACATGGTTTACCGCCGAAGCACATGAAAAACGTTTTGGGTCGAAAGGCAGCAACAGATGTTTCAAAGGGGACTCCTCTAAGCTGGGACTTGGTGAGTTAAGGGCAATGAGAACCTTTGAAGACAACGATTATTACGGACACTCGCTTATTGCTGCTCGTTATTGTGGGTTCAAAGTACCTCCAAAATCTATAGACGGGCTCTGGGTTCATGGATGGATTGATCCCTTGATGCCGGATGTAACAGCTGCGAATGGAGTTAAAGACGAAGATAAAAAATCATTGAAACTGTTCGTTTGGAATCGCCGGGAATTGGCCAAAGCGCGAGCTGCAGGGTTCGAAAAAGTTACTGCCATCGGGAGTCCGTTCGTGTATTTAACCGAGCCGGATTTTGCTGAGAGAACTAGAAACCTGTTGGTCATGCCTACACACACCATTCCGACCATAGAAGCTAGGTACAAAACAGATGACATGATCGATTACCTAAACCAAATACGGTCTTGCTTTAATTCGGTTACGGTTTGTTTGTACTATGCCGATTATCCTTCACTAGCTCCAATATTTGCGCGCGCAGGATACAAAGTCGTCTGCGCTGGTGATGTAAAAGATAGCAAGTTCCTGTATAAATTGTATGTTTTCTTGAGGCAGTCCGAGTTCTTCCTCAGCAACAACGTAATGACGGGCGTTTGGTATGCTTTGTATGCAGGTTGTAAAGTGTTTCTGCAACCCATCAATGTGATGGAGATCGGTCAAGACGGGCTCAAAGATAATTGGTATAAAGTGAATCCCATTGTGGTGGACCCGACCATCAAAATACACAGAGGAGAATCGCTAAGGGCCTTTTTCCCTCATCTAATAAGAGATCATACCAATCCTATAAAGGATGTAAATCTAGGAGCGCGCGAGCTAGGCTATGCCTTCAAAAGGAGGCCCGAGGAGCTAAAACTCTTATTCGGTTGGAACAAATCAGCCCTATTTCTAAGCAAAGTCTTGTCGATCATACAAGGTGATAAACAGCGATGTTAAAAGCTCTTCTAACCCGCAGTGTGTTGTTACATGCTATAGGTAGATGAAAGCGATAGAGGGGGAGGCTTACCCTACAAGACAATCTAATGGGTGTGTACATTGCTTGCAAGAATATTCGAAAAGGTTGCATGAAGGGCGTCCAAGAGAGTGCTTGAGAACTCTCCGTCAGCATGGGTAGGGTAGGATTGTGACCAAGCGAATCTATCTCTCTGATGGAGAATGGTGGTTTCTCAAAAAAAGAGTGTGCCCGAAATAGTATGCAGCCATGCAGCGGAGATCATGGCTGGGGCGCCGTTCGTGCTAGCGGAGTTGGTTGGGAGGTGGTGATGGCGTCTCATCTGACTTGATAGTAGTGACAAAAGCTAGTTGCAAGAGCTAGTTGGTGAGGCAGCTTGCCGGGCTTAAGCGCTGGCGGAAGATAAAGTTCAAATGGATCCGAATGTATCAGACCGATAGAGGGTGAAAATGGCTTTTACGTCTTGCCCATATATGTACCTAAGGATAAGCAAGGCGCTTAAAGTTTTGGCATCGTCCTATGAAAGACAATTTGGTTGCACAGATATTGAGCTCCGAAATACTTAAAAGTTCCTCGATCGGGAAGTAAAGCATGACCAAAGGGAATAAAAACATTCTTTTGGCTTATTTAGGATGGAAGTTCGCTCGCCCTATAAGGCCGCTTATACCTTTATTCTTTAGATACTGGATAAAAAAATCGTTCAGCAACCTGCTGGTTCTTAAATCAAGGTTGAAAGTAGGTTTTGGAGTCGAAGCATTAAGTTATCTGTGGGGGTTCGATCGCGGATTACCAATACATCGTTATTATCTGGAAAGATTCTTACAAGACAACTCTTCCGACATCAAAGGGCATTGCTTGGAATTCCAAGAGGATTCTTATACGTCCCGTTTTGGCGGGAATGCCGTCACCAAGATTGACATCCTTCATGTAGACGACTCGAATCCCAGTGCCACGATTGTCGCCGACCTAACCAAACCGAATGATATACCTAGTGATCTTTTTGATTGCATTATTTGTACGCACGTTTTGCATGTAGTAAGTGACTTGGAGAAGTTCGTTGCCGAGTTGCACCGCATATTGAAGCCGGGCGGAGTGTTGTTGGTCGGTGTCCCTCATATAAGTATGTGCGATCCGAATTGGCACGAACTTTGGCGATTTACTCCAGAAGGGTTGCGTGTTGTTTTATTAAGCTCGTTCGGCGATGATAACGTTGAGGTGAAAGGGTATGGTAATTCGCTGACAGCCGCGGGGGAGATTCGAGGCTTGGTAAAGCACGAGTTCACCCAGTCAGAACTGGATTACAATGATCCCCGATTCTCGATAGAGGTTTGTGCTAGAGCCGTTAAGGAAAGATGATCGCACGATTGCTCGCGTCGCCAAGAGGGATTTTATCTAGGTTCCGTCGATTTCGCAGCAGGCCCCTAGGATCAAAGGCTTTGATCCTGCTGTACCACCGGGTTGCCGAACTTCCTTCTGATCCACAATGGCTTTGTGTCACACCGCAGCAGTTTGCTGAGCACCTCGACTCGATCAGACGTCACTTTTATCCACTTCGTTTGAGCGAGTTGCAAGCAAGGTTCGAGGAGCACAAATTGCCTCGCAAGGCCGTAGTGATTACCTTTGATGACGGATACTCGGACAACTTGTACCAAGCTAAGCCTCTCTTGGAAAAGTACGAAGTGCCAGCTACTGTGTTCATCGCTACGGGAAACATAGGCAAGAGTCGTGAATTCTGGTGGGATGAACTCGATTACCTCTTGTTCTCTGATGGGGCATTGCCCGAGAGCTTGGAGATAACCATAAACGGTAAAACTCACCGTTGGACGCTGAAAGATGAAGTGGATTCTCTGGGAAGAGTTGATGGAGTGCGTTGGACCGTAGCGATGGACTTCTCTCCGACCAGAAGACATCAACTGTATCGCGAGTTGGCTGCGATAATCCGGGATTTGGATGAGTCGACGCGAGAATCGGTAATGGAACATCTAGCGGGGTGGGTCAATAAACCAAGAGCAGCCAGGGTGACGCACAGAACGATGTCTCCCTGTGAGATACAAGAGCTTGCCGCAGGCGGTCTGGTGGATGTGGGAGGGCATACAGTGACGCATTCTGTCCTCTCGCTTCAGTCAGCGGCAGAACAACTTAAAGAGATCGCAGAAAGCCGCGCGACTTTGGAAGATATTCTATCCCGTCGGATTGATACGTTTTCTTATCCTTTTGGAGGGCGAGGCGATTACAACGAAACCACCAAGGCGGTTTTGAGAGAGGTCGGTTTGTCTCTTGCTTGTGCGAATTTTGAAGGACCGTTGTTGTCATCCTCTTTCCCATATGATTTACCACGGTTTATAGTGAGGGACTGGGGTGGGGAAGAGTTCCTCGAGCGACTTACAGCTTGGTTCAAGGGGCAGTGAGGATGCGCGTACTCCAAGTCAACACCGCAGATTGGGGAGGAGGCGCGGAAAAGGTCGCTTGGGAATTGTTCCGTTCGTATCGGAATGCGGGAATAGAATCTTGGTTGGTAGTTGGTCGAAAGCGCTCGACCGATGAAAACGTTATTCAGCTACATAACGGGCAATCCGGTTTCTTCAGCAGGGCTTGCTTCAAAGCGGCTACGATGCTGCGGCCGCTCGAAGGCAGAGTGCGCGGTGCAAGCCGGCTTTCCGCACTCATTCGCGTTCTACCCGATATAAAGCACAGGTTTAACGATCGACTGGGATTAGAAGACTTCAGTTATAGCAGCACGCACAAGCTTCTCTCGCTAGTTCCGCACCCTGTAGATGTGGTTCATTGTCATAATCTGCATGGCTGGTATTTTGATCTCCGATACCTTGCTAAGCTTAGTCGTCAGTTGCCCGTTTTTCTTACGCTCCACGATGCTTGGTTGTTAAGTGGGCACTGTG
>CAKZNJ010000135.1 GCA_937129505.1 uncultured Anaerolineae bacterium
CGTGATCGCACAGCTCAGCCACAACACCCAGATCATGGGTGACGAGGACAATCGCCAGTCCCAACGTCTGCTGAATGTTTTTGAGCAGCTCTAAAACTTGGGCTTGAATCATCACGTCTAGGGCGGTAGTAGGTTCATCGGCAAACAAAAGGCTTGGCGAGCAAGCTAGTGCCATCGCGATCATCGCCCTTTGCCGCATTCCCCCTGAGAATTGGAAAGGGTATTGACGGCCGCGTTGCGGGGATATGCCGACCAAATCGAGCAATTCACTTACCCGTTGCCAAGCTTGGTGGCGAGGCATTAGGCGATGTAAAAGGATAGCTTCTAAAATCTGTTCATCCACACGTAAAACTGGATTCAGGGCGTTCATGGCGCTTTGGAAGATCAGGGCAAGTTCTTTCCAGCGATAAGCGCGCATTTCTTCTTCACTCAGGGTGAGCAAGTCTACCCCTTTGAAAAATACCTGCCCGCTAATACGAGCAGAAGGGGGCAACAAGCGTAGGATGGACATCAGCGCAGTTGTTTTGCCGCAGCCTGACTCGCCAACCAGCCCAATGGTCTGATAGGGGTAAACATCGAAGGACACATCTTCTAAGGCACACGCAGATATTTTGTTCGGCAGCTCGAAGAAGGTAGTCAAGTGGCGCACGGATAGGAGCGGCGATGGTTCGCTCACCTCTGTTCTCCCCGTTTTACGATGTGGGCTTCTCCCTCCAAGTGATGACCACTTAGGCGGGGGTTGAGCATTTCTTCAAGCACATTGCCCAGCAGCACACATCCTAAGGAAACCCAGACGATGGCAAGTCCCGGCGGTAGGTAAAACCACCAAGCGCCGTTGCTAATCGCATTGCGATCGAAGGCAAAGTTGAGCATGGTCCCCCAAGAGGGTTTAGTCGGATCCCCCAAGCCGAGAAAGGCTAAACCTGACTCGATTAAGATAGCGGTCGATAGGATCAACACGGTGTTGGCAACGATCAGCGGCATCACTTGCGGCAGGATATGTTTGCGAATGATGTGCGCATGACCTGCCCCGATAGAGCGAGCGCGGGCGACAAACTGACGCTCTTTGATGCTCAACACCTGTGAGCGCACCAGCCGAGCTGTGCTTGTCCAATACAGCAGGCCGATGACCAAAATGAGCACGGTTAGGGGCGAGATCTTCAATTGCATTTGGCGAATGGTTGCCACTAAGACGAGCATGAGGGGCAGGTCAGGAATCACCAAAAGGACATCGGTGATGCGCATGAGCAGGTTATCCAGCCAACCCCCAAAATAACCGGCGAGGATTCCCAGCAAGCTACCCACAAACATGGCGATGAAACCAGCCAAAAAGCCCACGCTGAGGGAGATGCGCGCCCCATATACCAGTTGTGCCCAGATGTCATGCCCGCCGTCATCCGTCCCCAGCGGGGGATGGACTGACGGCGGAGCAAAAGTTAAACCCCGCCCGCTTGCGTCACGCATGACCTGTTGGGGATCATAAGGGGTGAGCCAAGGGGCAAAGATCGCTATCGCCAGAGCAGAGGCGATCAAACCTAAGCCGATGAGCCCCATGCGATTGCTGCGCAGGGTTATCCAAAACTCTGCGACGCTACGCCAAAATCGCTGCCAGGCTTCGTTCATGCTTCTTTTTCCTAAGTGGCTTTAACCCGCGGATCGAGCAGGGTGTAAAGAATATCAGCAACCATATTGGCGACGATCACGCTCACCGCCAACAGCAAGAAAGCGCCTTGCAGTAAGGGGTAATCCTGCTTGGTCAGGGCGGTTTGAAATAGCTTCCCTAATCCATCGTAGGAAAAAACTGTTTCGATATAGATTGCGCCGGAAACTGTAAAGCCTAGGTTGAGGGCGACAATCGTAACGATGGGCAACATGGCGTTCTTCAACGCATGGCGCCACAGGATTTGCCATTGGTTCATCCCTTTGGCTTTGGCGGTCAAAATATAGTCTTCGCTCAGGGTCTCCACGATGGAGGAGCGCATAATCAGCATGTATTCACCGAGGTATAAGATGGTCAGGGTCAGCGTTGGTAAGACTAAATGGGCGGCTAGATCGGGCAGGACGGTATGCAGGGGTTTGCCGACGTTTTGAGGGCTAAGAATGCCGCCCGTAGGCAATCCCAGCCAGGTACTGCCAGCCGCAAGCAGGATGATCCCCAGCCAGAAAGTGGGCGTAGCCCAAGCGATAAGGGAAAAGGTCAAGGCGCCGGCATCCAGTGCGGTTTTTCGTTTCCACCCCGCCAGTAAACCCAACAGAACCCCAAAGAAAATCGAAAGGATTTGACCCAAGCCAATCAGCAGGATGGTATTCCACAGCTTTGCCACCAAGATCTCCGCAACCGGCCGGCGCAACGACCACGAGATGCCTAAGTTACCGCTTGCCCACTGTTTCATGGTCATCAGGAACTGATCGGGAAAGACCGGCTTATCTAACCCAAATTGTTCTCGTAGAGATTGTTGAACTTCAGCCGAAATCTTGACGTTGCGGCCGATCACGGCGCGCACCGGATCGCCGGGCAAGATGCGGAACAGGACAAAATTGATGATGACGACGACGAAGATCGTCAGCAGAGCAAAGGCAAATTTTCGAAGCAGGTAATTGCTGCTGCTCATCATCTTCTGTGCTTTTGCTGGGCGGGCAATCTTAGCGCACGGGTTCGACGTTCATCAGAGATTGAAAACTATCGATACCCAAAACCGACTCGATGAAGCCAGTGAAGTGGTCAGAGCGATAAGCTTGCAGGATGTTGCCATACCACAGGACAATGTAAGGCCGATCGTTGAAGACCATTTCTTGCATCTCCCAGACGATTTTTTGCCGTTCTTCTGGATCGACTGCTTTCTGCTGTTCGAGATATAAGCGATCGTATTCGGGATTGGAGTAGCCGCTGTCACTCCAGCCGCCTTCGACATATTGCTCACTGGTCATGACGCTGAGCATGAAATCTGGATCGGGATCGGCGCCCCAACCCCAAATGACAAGGTCGTAATCGGCGTTCGGATTGGTTGCTACCACAAGGCTGTCGGGGTCCACCGCTTCGGGGGTTGCCTTGATTCCGATCTCAGCCAGCCAGTTGGCAATCATCTCGGCTGCCCGTGGGTAGTTGGGTTGATCTGAGGGATACTGCAAGCGCATTTCCAAACGGATATCGCCTTTTGCGCGCACACCGTCACTGCCCTTGAGATAGCCGGCTTCTTCAAGGATGCGGTTTGCCTCAGCTAGGTCGAACTTGACATCCTGGATCTCCGAATTGAACCAAAAGCCGCCGCCCAGCGTAGGGGGAATGATCGAAACGCCGGGCAACCCATTGCCCTGTAAGACGACATCTACGAGGTCTTGTTTGTCAATGGCGGTGGCAATTGCCAGGCGCACTTGGGGGTCTTCCAGCGCTTTGTTGCGATTGGGAGTTGGCTCATGGTCTGCCGGGGCGGAGTTAATGATTAACTCGGTGAGGGAACGACCCGGCAGGGAAATTGCCTTGACATTCTCGAAGGCGCTGACGGCGGCAAAGGCGCTGTCGGGGACTTCACCAATGAGATCGATATCGCCAACCTTTAACGCTTGGATCATGGCATCGCTGTTGTCAAAGGTTTGATAGATGACGCGGTCGATTTTGGCTTGTCCGTCGAAGTAGTCACGGTTGGTTTCGAGAATGATAATGCGCTGGTCTTTGTCAAGCAACGCAAGCTTGAAAGGACCTGTGCCAACGGCGTTGAAGTTGGTGAAATTTTGCAGTTCTTCGGGCGTGGTAAAGCCTTCAAAGTCCGGCGGATAAACGAGATAGAGAAACGAAACCCGGTAAGCCATATTGCCGATGGGGTGTTCGGTTTCAATTTCGATCGTTGTCTCATCGACCACGCGTGCTTCGACAAAGCCACTGACATAGCCGGAGTTAGTCACCCAACCGTCGGGGTTTTGAATAAAGGCATTGAGGTTCCAGACAACTTGCTCTGCGGTGAGTGGCTCGCCATTGTGCCAGCGCACATTGGGACGCAGTTTGAACCTCCAGACCAAATTGTCCGCTGAGACTTCCCACGACTCGGCAAGCAAGCCTACATATTCGCCGCTTTGCGACTCGGTTGCCAAGGTCGAATAAATGTAATCGAACATGGTATAGGATTCGGTGAGGAAAGCGTAGGCAGGATTCAGCGTGTCAGGAAAGCCGGGCCAGCCCACCCGCAGGGTGACGGGCTCTTGTGAGGTGGAGGGTTGAGCTGGAGCTTGGGGGGACGTGGGTGGTGCAGTTTCGGGAAGGGGGGTTGGTTGGCTTGTACAAGCAGTTAGCAGGGCAAGGATCAACAGGGGGATCACAGCAGTTCGGATCATAGTCTCCTCGTTTCTCTTTCTAGTAGAAAAAAAGGGGATCGCCGCTTATTTCTTTGACTCTGGTGGTCATCTTGGCCGCCTAAACTCAAACCATGTTATGGATATTGTACCCGATTAAGCGTTTTGGACGGGGTGTTTATATGGTTGGAGGTGAGAGCTTTGGCAAAGTCAAGCGTTTCAGCGCAGGGACCTGCCCATCTCATTTCGAAGGAGCGCCAGCGACTGAGAAATCTTTACTTAAGATTTCTCACTGCGTTACTTATGATAAAATTGTGAGGGGCGCTAGAGCAAGGCAAAATCCAACCCGAGCTTGCCTGCTCGGTAGCTGAGCAGAATTTATATTATTCCCTCATCACAGCCCTCATCCCCAGCCCTTCCCCCATTTGGGGGAAGGGAGCTTGCCCCCTCTTCCTTTCGTGGGGGAGGGATCCGGGGGTGAGGGATGCAGGTCAAGTAGGCGAGTGATCTTCCCCCTGGATACTCAGAATAGA
>CAKZNJ010000136.1 GCA_937129505.1 uncultured Anaerolineae bacterium
GACAGACTTTCGCCGTTTTACTTGTCGGAGCATTGCTCGGTGGTCGCCTGGCCGCTTTGAGTGGCATGGCTTACCTAGCTCAGGGGATCGCCGGTCTGCCGGTGTTTGCCGCTGGGACAAGCGGGCTGAGCAGGCTATTGGGTCCGACGGGCGGCTATCTGATTGGTTTCGTGATCGCTGCCTGGCTCGTTGGTACCTTAGCCGAGCGCGGCTGGACGCTCAAGATCGGAAGCACCCTTTTAGCTATGCTTTTTGGCAATGTCGTCATTTATCTCTGCGGTTTGCCCTATTTGGCTCTCTTTCTTGGACCTGAAAAGGCTCTCACAGCCGGGTTGTATCCCTTCTTGATCGGGGATGTCATTAAGATCCTGCTGGCAACGCTGGCTTTGCCACTCGGCTGGAAGGTCGTCTTGTCCTTTAGAGGCGGTACTTCGTAAGCGAAGGCGGGCTCTGCCCGCCTTTTTATTTGTGTCACAAACCCAATCGCGAGACAGGGTTGTTTTTTTGTCGTTGTGAAGAAAGGAGAATGTCCGAACTTGCTACGAAAAATGAAGACATTCTCCCTATCATTGCACCAAGTGGTGTTGCCGCTCTCCTTGCGAATGCGTTATTAGGATAGGCGATGTTTAAGGTGTCTCACTGCGTTCGAAATGACGCGGCATTGCATGTCATTCCGAACGAGCGCAAGCCCCCATGTCATACCGAATGAGCGCAGCGAGTTAGGAATCTTTCCTGAGATTTCTCACTGCGTCACTCATGACATAATTCGTTTGGATCTGTTATAGCAAGGAAAAGCCTAGCCGAGCTTGCCCGCTCGGTAGCTGAGCGGAATTTATGTTATTCCCTGGTCAATGCCCTCATCTCCTGCCCTTCCCCCATAGGGGGAAGGGAGCTTGACCCCCTTTCGTGGGAGAAGGGCAACTCGAAACGACACTAGGGAGTCACTGCATTCGAAATGAAACGCAGAAAATCCGTTCGACAAGACATCGGGGGCGCGTTTGACCCACCACGGTAGGAGACGTTCGACAGGACACAGGGCAACTTCGTTCTTTAGGACACAACAAGCGAGGTAACTTTGAAAGGGCTTGACCCCTTCAATTCCCCTTTGGAACTTAGCTTCTTCCCCCAAAAATCTATTCCTTGGCCAGCCCCAAAAACAAACGAACCGTGGTTAAATATCCCTATGCTTCCTCATCCTCTAGAATACAGCGCTTACTTCATCGATCTAGATGGCACGGTCTATTTGGGCAAACGACCGCTCCCTAACATCAAGGAAGTGCTCCAATACCTGAGAGAGCAAGGAAAAAGACTGCTTTTCCTGACCAATGATGCCTCCCTGCGCCGCGAGCGCATCGCAGCCAAACTGCACAATATGGGCATAGCCGTCACCCCTGAGGAGATCATCAACCCCTCCTATGTCGCTGTCCGCTATCTGAGACAGCATCACTCCGACACTCCTCTTTATGTTATTGGTGAAGGGGACTTACCCGGCGAATTGGCGGCCGCTGGTCTTCCCCTTTGTGCCGATCCAAACCAGATCGGTGCTGTTTTGGTCAGCACCGATCACCGCTTCAACTACCGCAAACTGAAAACCGCCTTTAACGCCATCCGCCGTGGGGCAGTCTTTTTAGCCACCAACGCCGACCGCACCTACCCCAATCAACACGGTGAAGAGGTGCCGGATGCTGGGGCAATCATTGCCGCCCTAGAAGCCTGCACGGCTCGCTCGGTAGATGTCCTATTCGGAAAACCGGCAACCTTAATGGCGGAATTGGCTCTCGAAACGGTTGGGCTACCAGCCGAGCAGTGTCTCTTGATTGGCGACAATCCCGAAACCGATATCCGCATGGGCAACCAGCTCGGCATCCCCACCGCCCTTGTCCGCAGTGGAGTTGCTATCAATAGAAAAGAAAACAAATCTTCAGACCAACCTCTCTACATCCTTAATCAACTGACGGATTTGCTCGGGGGATCAATTTGCAAATAAAGAGCGAACCTCGGGCGTATTTGGAAGGCGAAAAAGCAACTTCTCTACCCACGACCCTGTGGTTGGAAGGGTTGACAATTGGGGCAGAAATGCGTTCCCCGTTGCCCAATTGTGATTCGCTGGATGGGCATTCCACAGACCGGGCAGGGCAACCCAGCCCGCTTATACACCCGAAAGTAATTTTGGAAATCCCCGCCTCGGTACACCCAATCGATGCTTGCTCCATTGCGGCGAATGCCCTCCGCCAGCACCGCCCGAATACACTCCAAAAGACGAGCTGCCTGAGCAGGGCTAACCCGATTTGATAGTTCCAGCGGGTGCATAGCAGCACAATGTAATGCTTCATCGGTGTAAATGTTACCCAATCCGGCGATGAAGCGCTGATCCAGCAAAAGAGGTTTGAGCTGACGGCGAACCTGTGTTAGCTTTTGATGAAAAACCTCAGCCGTCAACCCAGAATCAAAAGGCTCCGGTCCAAGTTCACCCAAGATATGATCAGGATTTTCCACCAACCAAACGCGCCCAAATTTACGCGGGTCATGAAAGGTCAGGCGATAGTCATTGTGGAAGTTTAGAATCAGGCGCCTATGGGGAGCGGGCGGCCGCTCTACCGACTCCACCCATAAATCACCGCTCATGCGCAAATGGATCAAAAGCGTCAGATTTTCAAGCTCAAAGATCAAAAACTTACCCCGTCGCCCAATAGCCTGGATGGTCTTGCCTACCACAAGGCGGTTGAAGATTTCAGGTGAGGGATGGGCAAGGCTTTTCTGCCAAAGCACTTCAGAAGAGAGGACCCTCGCTCCAATCAAAGGAGGTTGGTGCTCAGCTCCTTGCCGCAGGCGATTGGCAATCGATTCAACTTCGGGCAACTCGGGCATGAGCTATTCGTCGAACATCTCGCCGACACTGCGACCTTGGTTGGCGCGGCGAATGACTTCTCCGATTAGAGGCGCAACCGAAAGGACGGTGATTTTATTTTTGAGAAGCTGATATTTGTGATCCGTCAGGGGAATCGTATCGGTGGTGATAAATTCCTTAATCGGCAAAGCCGCAAGATGTTCCGCGGCATCGCGAGATAAGATAGGATGGACACACACAAGATAAATATCGCGCGCCCCCATAGACTTAACTAAGTGCACGGCAGAGGATACCGAACTGCCTGTATCGATCTCGTCGTCCACAATGATCGCATCTCTATCCTTCACGTCACCGATGACGGTCAAGGCTTCGGGGATGTCTTCTTTACCTGTCCTACGCTTCTCGATGAAGGCAATTGGCACATGCAAATTTGCTGCAAAATTTCGCCCCTTCTTAGCAAAACCCAAATCCGCTGCTACGACAACCGGATCTTGCATGTGCTGTTGTTTGCGCTGAATATAAGCCGTCAAGATATGAAAGGCAGACAAAACATCACCCGGAATGGAAAAGAAGCCCTGAATCTGCCCGGCATGGAGATCGAGGGTAATATAACGATCTGCTCCGGCGATTTCAATCATATCGCACACCAAGCGAGCGGTGATCGGCACCCGTGGCTTATCCTTTTTATCCGAACGAGAATAGCATAGGTAAGGAATGACCGCTGTCACCCGCCCTGCTGAATCCAGGCGCATCGTTTGAAGCAAAATCAAGAGTTCCATCAGGTTTTGATGCACAGGGACAGATGTCGTTTGGATCACATAGACATCCTGACCGCGCACACTCTTATGCAACTT
>CAKZNJ010000137.1 GCA_937129505.1 uncultured Anaerolineae bacterium
GCTCTCTTTGGTAACAATTGGATGGAATGTGCTTATCTTAGAGCGTAATCATACAAGCGGAAGGCTTTTCATCGGGATTATGCTATACTTTTATCATGATGGACTGTCTGGAACTTCGTCAAGCTCTTCTCGAAGAATTTTATCAACTGGCGGGCATTCAAAAACGGCCTTGGTTGCAGCGCCTGGTCAAACGGTTGCTCGCGAAACCCCTTGACCGCTTCGTGGACATCGCATTGCAATTTGATCAATTGGTCGAAAAAGAAGGGTTTACGACCGCCGCTCGCTGGGCATTGCCTCGTTTTGTGCGTGGCCTTTATGTGCGCGGTTTGGAGAAAATCCCTCGCGAGGGCCCCCTACTTCTGACTGCTAACCATCCTGGAGCGGTGGATTCTTTGTTGATTCCTGCTTGTTTACCTCGCAGTGATTTGCGCATTTTAGCCTCCGGGCTGACCTTTTTTCGCAAACTCCCCTCCCTGCACCGCTACCTGATTTTTACCCCCCGTCAGGGCAGTGGACGAGCTCTGGCAGCTCGCGAAGCAATTCGCCATCTTCAAAGCGGCGGAGCCTTGCTGATTTACCCAAGCGGAGGGGTTGATCCAGATCCAGCCTTTCTATCCGAAGCTCGCCAATATTTTGAGAGATGGTCTGAGAGCCTAACCCTTTTTCTGCGCCGGGCACCCCGAACCATGGTACAGACTGTAATTTGCAGTCATGTACTTTTGGAGAAATATTTTCGCCACCCGCTGACGCGCTTGGGAGATACCTTGCGCAAGCGATTGGTGATCGCTGAGTATCTGCAAATGGCTGACCAACTGCTGCGTCGTCAGAAAGAGCGATGGTTACCCTATCTATCGTTTGGTGATCCCCTCCCCGGAGAAGAGCTGTTGAGCAGCGATTCATTCCATGTTTTATACCGTATGGTTCAAGCCGCTCAACACCTTCTGGATGAACATATTAACTTAGGAAAGGAGCGGTTTACCTTGTTGCCTTTGAGCGCTGACGAGCCGCTTGCTCTTCCCGCTCATGTCCAACGTGGTGACGGATGATCGATTTCTAGGGTATCCTAACCCTAGTAAAGCGCTTTATACATTCCACCGTCTACTGTTAGCATAACACCCGTAATATAGGAGGAAAGTGGGGATAGTAAAAATACGACCGCATTGGCTAATTCATCTGCCGTTCCCATCCGCCCGAAAACGCTTTGTTGGGCTTGTTTCTCGATTTCCTGCTCGATCGTGGAACGATTGAGTTGAGCGCGGTTTTCCATCAGGGAGAGCACCCGTTCGGTTTCGATCCATGCCGGCAAAACGGAATTGAAGCGAATGCCATCCCGGCCGTATTCCTGAGAGAGACTTTTGGTCAAGCCGAGAACCCCAGCTCGCAAGGTGTTGGAGAGAACGAGGTTGGGAATTGGCTGTTTGGCTGAATACGAGGTAAAGGTGACCACCGAAGCTGCCGCAGACTGGCGCAAAGCCGGAAGCGCAGCGCGAATCAGTCGGACATGCATCATCAAACAAAGCTCAAAAGCATTTTGCCATGCGGTATCGTCAAGGTCTTCGAATTTTGCTGGTGGAGGGCCGCCAGCGTTGGTTGTCAACAAGTCCAACCCTCCTAGCGTGGTGACTGCGCTCTGGACAACGGACTCAGCGGTCTCCTTTTGGCTGACATCACCCGCAACAGTCAGCGGTCGTACCCCCGTCTCCTGCTCGATTTTCAAGGCAGCTTGGTGGAGATGGTCTTCATTGCGGCTATTGATAACGAGCAAAACCCCTTCTGCGGCTAATTTCTTAGCGGTGGCGAAGCCCAAACCACGGCTAGCTCCTGTCACCAAGGCACGTAAACCATAAAGTTTTAGATCCATGAAAGCCTCCGATACGGTTAGAGA
>CAKZNJ010000138.1 GCA_937129505.1 uncultured Anaerolineae bacterium
ATAAAAAGAGGAGAGATGAAGTGATCACCAGAGCACAACCAATCCAAAGCGGCTGCTTGAAAGCTTGTTGGACAATACCCTTCAGAGGATATCCGACTACAATAACTGGTAAAGTTCCTATGACAATGGCAATAGCAAGTTGGATATTGGGATTGTTTCTCTGTGACTTTCTGAATAAAGAATCTACGATCGAGTTCCCCATCTGAAAAAGATCTTTCCAGTAATAGACGATCACGGCGCCAAGGGTTGCAAATTGGACGAGAATATCGAAGATAAATTCAATCTCTGGGGAGACCTGCCATTTAAAGAAATAAGGTAATAAAGCAAGATGAGCAGAGGAAGAAATTGGGATGAATTCGGTTAACCCCTGCAGAATGCCAAGTAGGATGGATTGAAAAAATGTCATGGTGATGTGAATTCCTCGAGGAGAGAATTGAAAGTTTTCGTTCGTATCGCTTGACGGATTTCATCGGTTAGTGAGATTAACGTAAAGAGATTATGGATCGAGAGCAAGGTGGCTGCTAGCATCTCCTTAGCTAGGATTAAGTGCCTAAGATAGGCGCGAGAAAAGTGTTGGCAAGTATGACAAGCACAAGCATCATCAATTGGTCGGCGATCCTCAGCATAAGAGGCATTTACCAGGTTAAGGCGGTCTTTTCTGCGCAAGGCGGTTGTGTGGCGCGCTAAACGGGTGGGCAAAACACAATCGAAGATATCAATCCCGCGCGCGACACCTTGTACGATGTCATAAGGAGTTCCGACACCCATTAAGTAGCGGGGTTTATTTCTGGGTAGCGCCTCATTCACTAAGTCTAATACCTGCCACATTTCCTCTTTTGTCTCACCTACGGATAGCCCACCGATGGCGTTGCCCGGTAAGTCAAGGGAGGCGATAAATTCAGCTGACCTTCGCCGAAGGTCAGCAAAAACTCCTCCCTGCACGATGCCGAATAGTGCTTGATCAGAGCGATTTTTCGCTCGAACGCAACGTTCTGCCCATCTGTGGGTACGCTCTAGAGCTCGTTCGTTAATTTCTCGGTCATAAGGGGGAGGACATTGGTCGAATGCCATGATGATATCTGCACCTAAGTTTTCTTGAACAGCGATCGAAATTTCAGGAGTCAGCCTTTGCCATGAGCCATCAATGTGACTTTTAAAGGTTACTCCTTCATCATCAATTTGATTGATTTGGGCTAAAGAAAAGACTTGAAACCCCCCTGAGTCGGTGAGGATGGGTTTCTGCCACACCATAAATTGGTGTAATCCCCCAAGACGTGCAATCCGTTGATCACCGGGTCGAAGAAAAAGATGATAGGTATTGGCAAGAATCAAGGTGGCACCGACTTCTTCAAGATGAGCGGGGGTAAGAGATTTGACAGTGGCTTGCGTGCCTACTGGAGCAAAGACAGGGGTAAAGATTTCGCCGTGCGGAGTAGAGAACGATCCTACTCTGGCGTTTCCATCGGTGGCTTCGATGTGAAATTCAAACATCATTCCTGGGTTGCTCAAATTGTCGGTTTTGATCAAGATGGTGGTTTGGGCGGCTGGTCGTTTTTCCAAAGCTTAAATTCTTTCAAGATAGAATCCCCAATAAATTCGCGCAAAATAGAGTTATCCGGGATCAAATCGCAATCCAAGGGTAAAAACCACTCTAAAAAGGCGAGCAGCCGCTTCGCTTCGATATATTCCGGCGTTCCATGGGGGACTTGACGAAGGAGTGGTTCAGCGAATGGTTTTAGTGCGGATAATTCGTAAACTAAAGCTGAGTTAAACATGACATCAGCATTGTTTTGGTAGGGAAAGATGTATCTTTTCTCCCCTCTGCGGACTGATTCCCAGATGCGGATGGTGTGTTGAGCGTTGTAACCTCGTTCGCGCGAGTCGCGCACGATGCGGCGAATCAGACGCGTATCTGTAGTTGACACACGGTTATGACGGTCTAGATTTAATTGTGTCAATGCTGATACATATATTCGGAAGATCTGGTCCTCGCGAACAAATTGGAACAATTTGGGATTTAGGCCATGAATACCTTCGAGAATGATGATCTGATTATTTGAGAGTTGAACGATATCGCCAGCTTGGCTTGTCCCGCTGATAAAATCGTAGCGGGGCAATTGTACTTCACGCCCTGCTATCAGGTTGGATAGGTCTTGGTCTAACTGCTGCCATTTGAGTGCATCTAATGACTCAAAATCGTAGTTCCCATTTTCGTCGCGCGGGGTTTTCTCTCGATCGACAAAGTAATTATCCATCTCCAATGGGAAGGGTGAAATGCCCCTTGCCAACAATTGAATTGCCAATCGCTTGGAAAAGGTGGTCTTTCCAGATGACGAAGGTCCAGCGACCAGAATAACGCGGATTTGATCATAACGTTCTAAGATCATCGAAGCGATGTTTGAGACAATTTGTTCATGCAAGGCTTCGGATACAAGGATGATTTCAGAAGCCCGGTTTGCCATAATCGCATCGTTTAATGCACCAACATTACCAATGCCCAACATTTCGAGCCAGTCGCCATATTGACGGAAGGTTTCTAGGAGTTTCGAGTAGCTGGGTAAAGGCAGCAGTTGGGTGGGAGCATGGCGGCGGGGAAAACGCAAGGTAAAACCACCATCGGTTTGACTCAGGGCGAACCATTTGAGATAGCCTGTAGTAGGCACCATGTAACCATGATGGTAGTCTCGGAAACCGTCTAATTCATACAGAGTTACATAAGGTTTGCGTCGCCACTTAAGCAGACGCACCATATCGTCAGCATTCATCGAGGCAAAATATTGAATCGCCTCGTGGAGAGGAATTTCTGTACGAATGAGGGGAAGGTCCGCATCAACCATGCGACGCATGGTCTCTTCTAGCTCTTGTAATTCTGAATCGGAGAGGGGAGGACGGTTAAATACTTGGCAGAAGTATCCACCAGAAGAGACAGAGTGATCGATCGTCAGGTAAGCATCGGGGTATAACTTATGAAAGGCAGTTTCTAGGAGCATCGTCAGGGAACGTCGGTAGATACGCATCCCATCGGCTTCTCCCATTGTAATCGGTCGAGCTGTTGAATCGATTTTGATGGGATAAGTTAACTCTCTAAGTTCCTCATTGACGATAGCTCCAACAATAGGGGGTAAATGCTCGTCTTCAAGCAATGCAAAGAAATCCTTGATCGGTGCGTTGCGAGGTCCACGGATCGTCCGCCCATCGGGGAGAGTAATTTCTACAGTTTTACGAGGTTTTACGAATGAAAAGATCTTTTTGCCTTTCATCTTGTTTCAAACAGAGGATAATTTTACATCAGTTTTTAGGAATTTCATTTGTAAATCCCCCTAGGGACATTCTTCCGCAGAGAAATGTATCTTGCGGAAGAATGTCCCCAGATACCGAGGTTCAAAAGGATTTAGAGGTCATCTTCGACACCGACACCGCAGGCAAGGATGAGATCTTTTGCTGCCTTGACTTCGTCAACTCGCCCAACTGGCGTTCGATGAGGTGCTGACTTAAGGATTTCAGGGTTGGTATGCGCTTCTTCAGCAATGGCGATTAAGGCGTCAGCAAAGGCATCTAAGGTTTGTTTGCTTTCTGTTTCGGTGGGTTCGATCATTAAAGCTTCGTGGACAATCAAGGGGAAATAATTT
>CAKZNJ010000139.1 GCA_937129505.1 uncultured Anaerolineae bacterium
TACTCCCTATCTTTTGGTTTATGGTTTCACCGATCCGTTGGTGCTGTTGCCCGAAGCTGAGGAGATGGTTGCCTTGCCACCGAATGCCCATTGGATCGTCTTGGAGGGCAGCGCTCATTATCCCATGATCGAAGAAAGCGCCAAATTCAACCGCCTGTTGATGGATTTTCTCAACTTAAATTCTGGTCAAAGCCCTAGAGAACTACAATTGAAGGAAGAGTGGAAACGTCGCGTTCGCTAGGGGGAAGAGGGCTCACACGGAGACACAAAGAGCACAAAGGGGGGAGCTATCCTGAAACCCTTGCTGCTTGCCTCCCTCTTCCGCCGCGGGAGAGAGACTGGGTGTGAAGTCCTCCTCCCCTCTCCCCTTGGGAGAGGGGCTGGGGGTGAGGGCGCCTCCCCTCTGCCCTTGAGATAGGGGCTAGGGGTGAAGGTAACCCCCCTCTCCCACCGCGTGGGAGAGGGGCTGGGGGTGAGGGCACACTACCTCAGTCGCCGTTTACTACGGCGTTGCCTCTTCTTCCAAAGTCTGCAAATCCGGCAAGCCGACTGGCGAGCCTGCTCTGGTTTCCAGCTCGAATTCCAAGACGATTTGCGGCGCTTGATAAGGTTTTTGTGCTGGAAGGTTCTCTGGAGATTGGACGGTCATTCCGCACTCTCCTTTTTTAGTGGATTCCTTGTGGTGTTTGCCCAAGGATAATAGTAAAGAACAGTCCCTATCTGGAGGGAGGGATGCCATTGGGTATTGGTGAAATCATATGACGACATTGGCTTGTCCGAAAACAAGTGCCATAAGATGTTGCTTTGACCATTGCTCTGACAGGGTGATCTTACTAGTTGGGTATATCCTGTCAGAGAACTGTAAAATTAATAGCTTAGCCGATGTTGTTTTAATTTTATATGAGAATTTCTAGCTTTGGCTTACCAGTTTTGTTAGGTGGAAAGCCAAGGGTGAGGTATGTTAAGATTGAAGACTACCTCTGCGTCTTATTTGGCAGCGCAATCAGTTAGAACCAGATTTTGGCAAGACGATGGGTGCGATGAACCGAATGAAGATAAAATCCGCGCCGGAAAGCCCTGCGGTTGGGATAGTTTGCTGAAGGTGTCTTATCAGCAAACTATCCCGATGCCCAATCTCAACCGATAAAGATATCTATTACGAAATTTGTGTAATAGACTACTATCGTGACTAGATGACGAGCCGACGGCTGCGGCGATCCCAAAGGAGGTTTGAAGAGATGCTACCGATTTCCAACTTTCTTTGCTGCCGCGATGATCCCGAGCTTGTAATCACGCCAATAACCGGATCTAAGGTACGAAGAGCACGAAGGATAGAGTGGCTCACACAAAGGAGGGGGGCTAACCACGCAGACACAAAGCACATTAAGGTAGCCGTCTTCTCGGGCAGTTTCAGCGCTGCGGCTGCAAAACGGGTTGCCAAAATCCGTGAGCCAACCTTGATGGCACTTGTGCAGAAATCCATCCTCTCTTTTGATCAGGAAACCGCACGTTATTCTCTCCATCCAATCCTTGCTTATTATGCCAAAGAAAAGCTTGGCGAACAACCTGATTTGGAGCGCGAACTTTATCGGGGTCATGCTATCTATTTCGCCAGTTTTGTCAATGAAAGGGAGAAAAAAACTGTGCGGGAGAGATCAGCGGCAGGCACAACGAGAGATTGGCGATGAGTTGCAAAATGTTCAAGCAGCTTGGCGATGGGTGGTCAAGAACAGAAATCGCCCGCTGATCAGAATCTTGGTCGAAGGTCTGTATCTCTATTATGAGTCCAAAAGTTGGTTCGAAGAAGGAGTTCAAGTTTTTGAACAAGCGATCGAGAAAGTCAGAGAAATGACTTTGGCGGATGCTCAGGCGGCATTCTTGCTGGCTGACTTACTTGGCAAACAAGCTGTTTTCTACCGCCAACTATCCCAATATGTTCTAGCGAGTTCACGGATAGAAGAGGGGTTAAAGCTCCTTCATGATCAGGTGGAATCGGCTGAGAAAGCCTTTTTGACCTTACAAATGGCTTGGATTTGCTTTTTGCAAGCCCGCTATCTTGAGGCGCAAGCATGGGCGCAGGAAAGTTTGCAACTCTCTCAAGCTCTGGATAACTTGAGAGGGATAGGCGACTCCCTATATTTGCTGGGTTGGACAGCTTACGAGCGAGGGCAATTTAATGAGGCAGAGACTTTGTGTAGCCGGGCGAAAACCATCTGTGAAGAAATTGATTACGAATGGGGAAGTCAATACGCTCTCTATGGCTTGGGATTGGTCAAACACGCCCAGGGACATACCGATGCAGCTCAGCGTTTTTTTCTGCAAAATTGCCATTTTTGTGAAGAAAGGGAGTATCGCTGGGGGGCAGCGCTGGCGCAGATTAATCTGGGTTTGGTGGAGCTGAGCCGTGGCGACAAACACACAGCCCATCAGTTCTTCCAATGCAGCTTGCATACTTGCCAAGAGATCGGGAATCCGTGGGGGATTGCCCAGAGTTACAAAGGGTTAGGCTATGTTGCTCTCGAAGAGAGAGATTATGAAGCCGCTCGATCGTATGCCGAACAAAGCTTACATTTGTACCGCCAGATGGAAGATCAGGATGGCATTGCGGATTGTTTGCTGATTCTCTGCCAAGTAGCTTATGCGAACGATCAGGTTGCGCTGGCTTGGGAGTACCTGACAACGGCAGAAGAGATGGTCGCCCGTTCTCAAAATCGCTTCCGAGAAGCGAGGACGTTTTACCAACGGGCAAAAATTTACCTTCAAGAGGGCGATCAACAGCAAGCGGCGGAGTGGTTGCAAAAAACCCTTCATCACCCGGCTTGTGAGTGGGCGATCGCCCAAAAAGCCCGCATCGATCTTCAGCGTGTGAGCGATTAAGGTTGCTTTAGAACGGCCTTATTCTTGCAGCTTTTTCCAGCGGTTGCGCCATTTTTATGCTATGATAGAAAGGTGGTAGCCTGATATGCAACCTTGGAAGCGTGTGCTGCTCTTTCTCCTGATTAACATCGTGGTTTCTGCCGCCACAACGTTGACCGTCTTGTTGATTTGGGATGTCACTCGTCCCTCAGGGTTGCCAAGCGGTGCCGATTTTTCGTCCTCTGGGGTGGTTGCGCCGAGCCCCCCTGACCAAGGAACGCCGGCGGCGATTTCGGTAACGCCAGCCATCCTAATGGACGAGTATATTGTGCGTGAGGGGGATACGTTGGGGCAAATCGCTGACAAGTACAAAGTAAGCGTCGAGACCTTACTGAAGGCAAATGGCTTGAAAGACCCCAACGCCATCAGCGTTGGTATGGCAATTTATATCCCCATCACCCCCGAAGCGCCGCCATCCGGCGCCAAAGGTACGGCGACTCCTCTTGCAGCCACTCCGACATTAGCGCCGGGTGCCCAGCCTCCTAGCGCGGTGATCAACAGCGTCATCGGCATCGGCGATTTGACAGCCGAACGGGTCTTTATTACCCGTGTTGGGACAGGAGTGCTTTTATTGAAGGATTGGCGCTTGACAGATGAAGATGGGAATGTTTTTGTATTCCCTGAGCTCGCCCTCTATGAAGATGGAGCGATCAACGTCTGGACGACGACCGGCACGGTTACACCGGTGGACTTGTATTGGGGGCTAGCCACTCCGCTTTGGCGCTCGGGTGAGACAGCAACCTTGTCGAACGAACGCGGTGAGGTGGTCTCGACCTATACCATTCCCTAGCGATTGGTTGATGATGCAGTGGGTTGAGCAGCGCATCCAAGAAGCAATCGAGCGGGGTGAATTTGAGAACCTAAGCGGCAAAGGCAAACCGCTTCGATGGGATGACAACCCCTTTACCCCAGCCGACATGCAGCTTGCTTATCACCTGTTACGATCCCAAGGTTTTACCCTGCCATGGATCGAGACACGCTGGGAATTGATGGCCGATATCCAGCAGATGCGTCGCCAGCTTGCCCATTTGAAGGCGCAATCAAAGGGGGGAAAACTGGAGGAGAAGCAAAGAGTCGTTTTGGGAGAACGAATTGATGAACTGAATCGACGTATCCGCAATTATAATATCAGCGTGCCGCTGGCGCGCTTTCAATTGCCAATTTTAGACCGCGAAACTGAACTCGAAGGGAAGCGATGACCCAAACCTTGTATCGAAAGTGGCGCCCAACCAACTGGGAAGAGGTTGTTGGGCAGGGGCATGTTGTTCACACCTTGCGCAATGCGGTGTCTAGCGGCCGCTTTGCGCACGCCTACATTTTTGCCGGGCCGCGCGGAACTGGAAAGACAACGACGGCGCGCATTCTAGCAAAAGCGCTGAACTGTTTAGCAGAAGACAGCGCCCAGAAGCCGTGTGGAACTTGCCAAAATTGCCTTGACATCCAAAGCGGCCGTTTTCTTGATCTAATCGAAATTGATGCGGCTTCAAACACCAGCGTCGAAGATGTGCGCGATCTGCGGGAAAAGATCAATTTCTCCCCGAATCAGGGTCGTTTCAAAGTTTATATCATTGACGAAGTGCACATGCTTTCCACAGCGGCGTTTAATGCCCTGTTAAAAACGTTGGAAGAGCCGCCTCCTCACGCGATCTTTGTGCTGGCGACAACCGAGGTGCATAAAATTCCTGCTACCGTTCTCTCCCGCTGTCAGCGGCATGAGTTTCGGCGCATTCCGCTGACCGAGATGGTCGCTCAGTTGGGACAGATCGCCCAACAGGAAAACATTGCAGTCGAAGAGGGGGCTTTGCAGGTCATCGCCCGTCAAGCGACAGGCAGTATGCGCGATGCCATCTCGTTGCTCGATCAGCTTTCGGCAAGCGGCAAACCGATCACGGTCGAGTGGGTGAGACAAATCTTGGGCACAGTTGCCACCCAGACGGTTTTAGAGCTGACGGAGACCATCCTAGAAGGAGATGTCCAAAAGGGGTTGACGCTCGTTCATCAGACGTTGGACAGCGGAGCGGATAGCCGAGTGTTTTCGCGCCAAATCGTTGAGCATTTGCGCAACCTGTTGCTGATCAAGGTGGGCAACGCTCGCGAAGTGGAAGCACCCCAAGAACTGAAACACCGCTTGGCTGAACAGGCACAGAAGATCAATGTTGCTCGGCTATTGAATCTGATCCAATGTTTTCAGGGGGCAGCCAGCGAAACACGCCTAAATTGGCTTGCTGCGTTGCCCTTGGAGATGGCTTTGTTGCAAGCACATCAGGCAATGAAAAGCGACATGCCGAGCTCGATGAGTGAGACACCTGCTGTGCCCCAGCATGTTTATTCCACGGCTCCTATGCCGCAAAAGGCTGCGCCAAAGGCGAAGAAAGGGAGTGAGCAGACAACCCCAGCGGCGCAAGAGACAGCACCTTCCGCATCGGCAGCTAGTCCTGCAGAGGGAGAAATCTCCTTGCAAGCGGTTCAAGCCCATTGGCGAGAAATTCGCATGTTGGTGCGCAGTCAGAACCCGGGCGTCGAAGCTCTGTTGAATTCGTGCAAACCAGCCGCAGTGAAAGGGAAGCAGTTGTTTCTAGTTTTCAATGGAGAGTTCGCCAAACAAAAGATGGAACGCCCCGAGGCGCTTGCCCTTGTCAATCGGGCAATTGCAAAGGTGTTGAACTGTTCGGTTGAAATTCGCTGTCTGTTGCGCGGTGTACAACGCGATGAATTGCCCCAGGGGGTGGAGCAGGACGGGGTGATTGCAGAAGCTCTGCGATTAGGGGGTGAGATTGTCGATATACAAGAATGACGAAAAAGGAGGATAACATGGCAAAAGGCTATAAAGCACCTAAAGGGACGGGGTCGATGGGGATGATGCAGCAGTTGCAGAAATTACAGGAACAACTGCAACTGGCGCAAGAACAACTGGCACAAGAGACGATCACCGCTACCGCCGGCGGTGGCGCGGTCAAGGTCACCCTCACCGGGGATCAACGGTGTACAGCGGTGGAGATTGACGCTCAACTGCTTCAGGATGGTGATGTGGAGATGATTCAGGACTTGATGTTGGCAGCCTTCAACGCAGCTTTGGAACGCAGCCGGGAGTTAGCAGCGGAGCGTTTAGGCCCCTTGGCGGGAGGCTTGCCTTTCTAAGCCGATGACATTGCCTAAGCCGCTTCAAGATGTGGTCAATGCGTTGAGCCGCTTGCCGGGAATTGGCCCGAAAACCGCTTCGCGGTTGGCTTTTTATCTCTGGCGGGCGCCCGAGGAATTAAGCGTTGAGCTGGCAAACGCACTCTTAGCATTGAAATCCACCACAACCACCTGTCCGCGCTGTTATCATATTATGGCGGTGGGGCAAGAGGCATGCGCAATATGTTTAGATATGGGCCGGCAAAGGGAGCTGTTATGCGTGGTTGAGGAACCGTTGGATGTCATCGCCATCGAACGAGCGGGCGCGTACCGAGGGTTGTATCATGTTTTGCAGGGGGTTCTCTCGCCCATCGAAGGGGTTAGCCCGCAAGATTTGCGCATAGCGGAACTGGTGCGCCGGGTCGAAACGGAAGCGATTCAGGAAGTAATCTTGGCGACCAACCCCAGCATGGAGGGGGAGGCGACGGCAATGTATATCAAGCAACGATTGCAACCGTTCGCGATCAAGGTTACGCGGTTGGCGCGGGGCTTGCCGGTGGGCGGTGATTTAGAATATGCCGACCCGAACACCTTGCTGCGGGCGCTGATGGGGCGACAGGAGATGGGATGGGAAGGGTGAGAGAGAGGAATTAAGGAGGGTTAATCAAATCATCTAACATTAAAATGGCTTAAAACCTCTTGACAGGGGGCGTCAAATCAGTATAATAAGAGACACAAGAAACCCAACTCGGATCTCACCGCAAAGGGATGATCCTTTACAAGTGAAGAGACGCCCCTGCGTCAGAGACCAGAACTGGAAAGTTTGTTCGGTCTGACGGCCGATGTCCAAAGACATCGGTATTTTGTCTCTAAAATCCTTGACAGGCAGAGGCGAGGCTGGTATACTCCAAACTCGCTCAAAGACAGAACCTTAACAACTGAAGAGTGATAGAAAGTGAAACCTTGCGCTTCCAGAGGAACATCCGTAACAACCGTATCGGAAGATACGAAAAAGTTTTTGCGGAGAGTTTGATCCTGGCTCAGGATGAACGCTAGCGGCGTGCCTAATACATGCAAGTCGAACGGGGAGGTTTGTAGCAATACGGACCTCCTAGTGGCGAACGGGTGAGTAACGCGTTGGTGACCTGCCCCGAAGAGGGGGATAACAGCTCGAAAGGGCTGCTAATACCCCATGTGGTCTGAGAGGTTAGAGGCTCTCAGACTAAAGGAGCAATCCGCTTCGGGAGGGGCCTGCGTCCCATCAGCTAGTTGGTAGGGTAACGGCCTACCAAGGCGACGACGGGTAGGGGGCCTGAGAGGGTGGCCCCCC
>CAKZNJ010000140.1 GCA_937129505.1 uncultured Anaerolineae bacterium
GGTTCCAAGAGCCAGAAGCTCACCGCGGTCGATGATTGCCACACGCCGGCAGAGAGCCTCCGCTTCTGCCATAATGTGAGTGGTGTAGATGACAGATTTGCCCTGCTGATTAAGCTGGCGAACAATGGCGCGCAGTTCGCTTGCCGAAGGCACATCGAGGGTGTTGGTGGGTTCGTCTAGCACCAACAGCGGCGCATCTTGAATCAGTGCCTTACCAAAAGCTAGTTTCATTTTCTGGCCAGAGGAGTAGGTCTCAACGGTGCGGTCAGCAATGTCCTCAAGTTGGATCAAATTCAGGATCTCAGCAGCTCGCTCTTTGCGCTTTTTGGGTGGAAGATGGTAGAGGGCGGCAAAGTATTCCAGGTTCTCTCGCCCGGTTAGTTTCCAATATAAGCCGCGCTCGCCCATCAACATGCAACCAACCGAGGCTCGCACCTGATTCTCTTGCCTGACAACATCAAAACCATTGACGAATACCCTGCCGGCGGTAGGAAATAATAAAGTTGTCATAATTTTAATCAAGGTGGTCTTTCCAGCGCCGTTGGGACCGAGCAAGCCGAAGATTTCCCCTTGTTCAACTTCGAATGAGATGTCATTCAAAGCGCGCACATCGATCTTCTGGGATTGGAAAAGCCCCTTCCTTTGTCGCACCGTGTATACTTTAACCAAGTTCTCAATGAGGAGCGGTTTTGTCATGACATTTCGGTATCAGAGGATTAATATTAACTGTGGTATTTATACTACGGTTTTACGGAAAACAAGTTTCGAATTCTCCTCAATTGCAGCAGGGTATCGGGAAAAGGTCATTGGATCGCCTTCTTTATGAAAAGCAGAGAGAAATTAGACCGAAAGGTTGAAACACCTTATACTTTTCGTTGGTTGGGGGTTGGAGGAGTTCAACTGCGCTATGGAGACCGGATATTACTTATCGATCCCTTTCTCAGCCGGCCGTCATTTAAGCAGGTATTGTTTAAGTGTTTGAGGCCCAATGTGGAATTATTACGGCAAGAGATTCCGACTGCCGATGCCATTTTGGTCACCCATGCCCACTACGATCACCTGATGGATGTTCCCGCAATTATTCACCTGACCGGTGCCTTAGCCTATGGTTCGGAAAATGTGGTTAAGCTGCTTTGCGCTGCCAATGTCCCCAAAGAGAACTGTGTTGTGATTAAGGCAGGGGATTGCTTTGAAGTCTACCCTTTTCGAGTTCAAGTCATCGAAGGAAGGCATATCACTTTCCCCTTTTTTAAGCCCAAGCAGTTGCCGCAAATCATCGCCCCTCCGAGGCGAGTGTGGGATTATCAAATGGATGCTTGTTATAGTTTTTCCATCACGCTTGGGGAGGCGACAATTTTGATTTGGCATAGTCTGGATATTGGGGGAGCCATTCCTGCGCAGGTGCTTATCATTGATGCTGAACTCTCTCTCAACGCGTTCAAACACCTTATCCAAAGGGTCAAACCCAATTGGGTTATCCCAATCCACTGGGATGATTTCTTCCGTCCTCTTTCTGCGCCACTAAAACCGTTCTTTCGACCACCTGAGAGAACCTACTTTTGGATCGGGAGAATAGACCCCCCTTCTTATGTAGGACAGCTTCAAAAGCGATTTCCCGGCGGCAGGGTTTTCCTACCCCAGCTGTTAAAGGAAGTGGACTTGAATGATCTTATCGCAGGTCAGTCGGATAAATCTCCTCCCCAACGAGAAGGGGATAGATAAGCGCAGATTCTCAAAGAGAAGTCCAAATATTCCTGAGAACTTAAGGGCGAGAGGTAACGAACCTTAACGTCAGGTCAAGGTAAGGAACATAGCCGCTGAGTACGCAGAGAACGCAGAGAGCAACTGACGAAAACTCAGCGCTCTCTGTGATAACTTGAGCGGAAGGTGCTTATCCCGAATTCGCGTTAAGTTATCTCTCAGAGGGGGTGTTATCCAACTTGCTCTAGTGTATAATCTTAATGTACTCATTTCCCTGCCTCGCTCATCCTGCCTAAATGAGTCACAATTTTTCTCGATTAAGGAGTGAACCGATGGCAAAATTAGAAGACGTCGAAGGGATCGGGCCGGCATACGCCGAGAAATTGCGCCAAGTGGGTGTTCGTTCGAGCAATGCTTTTCTAAAACAGGCTGCAACATCAAAAGGCAGAAAGGAATTGGCTGAGAAGACGGCTATCAGCGAAAAACTGATCCTGGAGTGGGCGAATCATCTGGATCTCTATCGCATCAAAGGGGTTGGTTCGGAATATTCTGATTTGCTCGAAGAGGCGGGGGTTGATACCGTTGTAGAATTAGCGCAACGGAACCCCGAAAATCTTTACCAGAAACTGGTCGAAGTAAAC
>CAKZNJ010000141.1 GCA_937129505.1 uncultured Anaerolineae bacterium
CGCTCAACTCGCGAAACAAGCGTCCGCTTTCAGGGACGATGGCAATTCCCCGCTTCACCCTTTCCCAAGCGGGCAGATGATCGATGCACTCCCCATTAAATTTGCATTCGCCCTGAGTAGGTGTGAGCCATCCGATAATGGTTTTGATCAGCGTACTTTTGCCTGCTCCATTTGCTCCTAATACGGCAACCACTTCGCTCTCGCCTACCTGCAGCGAAACACCGTGTAGCACTTCGATTTGGCCATAGCGCACATGGAGGTTTTCTACACTGAGCATCTTCTACTCCTGTCCTAGATAGGCGTTGATTACTTTCTCGTCATTTTGAATTTCAGCCGGCGTTCCTACCGCAATCACTTCTCCTTGGGCGAGGACTACGATGCGGTGGCAGAGATTCATGGCGAAGCGCATATTATGTTCAATCAGGATGATATGGACGCCTTGGGAATGAAGGTTGCGAATTAATAGCGCAAGCTCCTCGGCTTCTTGCGATACCAGGCCGGCTGCCGGCTCATCGAGTAAGAGAACTTTGGGATTGGTTGCCAGAGCACGGGCTATTTCCAAACGGCGTTGTAAACCAATCGGTAGTTTGGCTGCGGGCAAATAGCGGTAGTCGTTGAGATGTACTGTTGATAAAAGTTCATCGACCATCTTTAAACTTTCAGGGGTGCGGTAGAGCTTGTAAAGGGCGGCCGATCTGGGATAATAAGGCATTCCCAAGCCAGCCAAAATGTTCTCTTCGACAGTCAACGTTGCAAACGGTTTGACGATTTGAAAAGTTCTCGCCAGCCCCAATCGAACGGTCTGATCGGCGCGCAAATGATGAATAGGTTTTCCATCGAAATGCACTTCCCCGCGCGTGGGCACAAGAAAACCAGAAATCACGTTGAACATCGTTGTTTTGCCAGCCCCGTTTGGTCCAATCAGTCCCAGTATTTCGTCTTGGGTGTCGAAGGTCACATCTTTAAGGGCTTGTAAGCCACCGAACCAATGGGAAACAGAGCGGATCTCGAGCCGACTCATGCCTGAACCTCCTTCTTGCCTGACGAAGCCCGGCGAAAGAGATTCGTGATTTGCCGCCATAACCAACTGTCGTTCCCTAACAATCCCATTGGTTGGAAGAGCATCATCAAGACTAACAAGGCACCGTAAAAGGTAAACCGATAATCTTGAATGAAGCGTAACCATTCGGGAATCAATCTCAATAGGATAGCCCCCACAATTGGTCCGCGGAGCGTGCCGATACCCCCAAAGATCACCATCGACATAATCCCAATCGACTCGACAAAGACAAAATTGTCGGGAAACACACTTCCTAAAAAGTGGGCATATAACGAGCCAACCCCGCCTGCTAGGGCAGCGCTAATTCCAAAGGCGTAAATTTTGTAACGCGCAGGGTTTACTCCCAGTGAAGCTGCTGCATCTTCATCATTGCGAATGGTTTGAAAAGCTAGTCCGCTCCACGTTCTTGAAAGATACCAACAGATCAGCAGGGTGACCAGCGCATAAGCAGTAGTTAGCAGTAAGTATGGAATGCCGCCGCGAAAAGTCACCCCAAACAATGTTGGAGCCGGAATGTTAACCAAACCCATTGCACCGCCAAAAAAATCCACATACTTAAAAATTGAGACGACTACAAAGTTTATCCCCATTGTTGCCAGCACTAGAAAGTCATGACGCACTCGCAGGCTGGGCAACCCCAGAAAGGTGCCAATGATGCCTGTGATCACGATGGCGGCGAGAAATGCTACCCAAAATGGGTATTCGTAGCGAACCGTCAGCACCGCTGAAGTATAGGCGCCAATTCCTAAGAAGGCTGCATGTCCAAGAGAAACTTGGCCAGCAAAACCAGTGAGGATATTCAAACTCAGGGCGAGAGAGACGTACATCGCGGTGAATATTAGGATAGTCAGGAAGTAACCACTGGCCATTTTCTACTCCCGTCCGAGCAGTCCGTTAGGTCGGAACATCAACATAAGAATGAGGACAAGAAAGGCAATCGAGTCACGAGGAAGTACATAACCAACTGAAGCAACCAGAAAGTTTTCGACAATCGCTAATATCAGGCTGGCTAGGATCACGCCGGGTAAACTGCCCATTCCTCCCAGAACGATAATAATAAATGCTTTATACGAAGGCAAATCTCCCATTGTGGCAAAAACGCTGTTGTTATAGACCCCTACCAAAACCCCGGCTGCTCCGGCAAGCACCGATCCGAGAAAAAAGTTGGCTGCAATCGAACGATTTAGATTGATCCCCACAGCGGAAGCCATTTCGCGATCCATCGAAGCAGCTTGCCAAGACAAACCTAATTTGGTGCGCGTCAGAATCAGATAGACAATAACCAGCAATATAACTGTAACTACAAGAATTAAGACTTGTTTGGCGGTGAAGGAAAATAGGGCCGTTTTGATAGCCGATAAGCCGGCACCGCCCGCCGGAAAAGCGCGTTGATAAGCGCCCATGAGAAAAGGCTTTTGTAATAGGTCGGTGAACATAACAAACATGCCAACGCTGGCGATGAGAGGAACCGTTCGGGGGGCGCTTAATAGATAAAAATAAGTCGATCGATAGATCAACACGCCAAAGATGCCACTGACTAACATAGCTAGGACTAAAGCAATCCAAAAATTGCCAAAGAAGGAAAAAGCTAGCACACCTACAAATGCACCAACCGTATACACACTGGCATGAGCGACATGTAACACTTTAAGAACGCCATAGACCATCGTCAGACCGGCTGCCATCAAGATATAGGTGCAAGCCAAAATCAGGGCATTGGAGAGATTCTGCAAGAGTAGCATAAAGCCTCCGAATAAAAAGGGGGCAGTCACTAGACTGCCCCCTAAAGCTTTGTTTTTATGGCTTTACCAATGCTTCATCGGTGAATTCGTGGTAAAGGTGGAAGGCGCCATCTCT
>CAKZNJ010000142.1 GCA_937129505.1 uncultured Anaerolineae bacterium
TGGGTTTCTGCCTTGGTATGGTGGATTTGCAAAGCGGGGCGAATGACATCGGGATAGTCATAGGTCAAGCCTGATACGAACGCATCAGCATCTCCCATTTTGACCATCATGGGTCCAAAGACATTCGGGTCCAAAAGGCGGTGACGAGCGTCTTTGAGCGTGATCCCTTTTCGTTGGCGTAACCGATAGAATGCTTCGGCATATTCCTCGTAACGGTCGTAATGAATGGGATCGATTATTTGGGGACTACAGCTCAACCCCAGATCGTTTATCTTCTGGCAAATGACATCGGGTTTGCCGATTAAGATCGGTTCCCCGATTTTTTCTTCCATAATCTGATAGGCAGCGCGGATAATTTTTGACTCTTCTCCCTCTGCGAAACAGATGCGCATCCGCCGCGGCGCAGACTTTGCTTTGTTTAGGATTGTATAGCGGATTTGTTCACCCATTCCCAGTCGGAAGGCTAATTGCTGACGATATTCCTCAATATCAATCACTTTGCGAGCTACGCCACTTTCAATTGCCGCTTTGGCAACCGCAGGGGATTCCCAAAGCAACACCCGCGGATCGAGAGGTTTCGGGATGATATAGTCGGGCCCAAATTTAAGGCTCTCAAGATTATAGGCACGCAAAACGCTGTCCGGGACATCTTCCTTTGCCAAGGCGGCAAGAGCGTGGCTTGCTGCCACCTTCATTTCGTCGTTGATGGTTTTTGCCCGCACATCCAACGCGCCGCGGAAAATAAAGGGAAAGCCTAACACATTGTTGATTTGGTTGGGATAGTCGGAACGACCTGTGGCAACGATGGCGTCAGGACGTGTTTCTTTGGCTAGTTCGTAACGAATCTCCGGATCGGGGTTAGACATCGCAAAAATCAGTGGGCGTTCTGCCATGGTTTTCACCATCTCAGGAGTGAGAATATCCTTTACAGACAACCCATAGAAAACATCCGAACCTCGCACTGCATCGGCTAAGGTGCGGGCATCGGTATCCGCTGCAAAACGTTGTTTGTAAGGATTCATCCCCTCTTGACGGCCCTGATAGACGACGCCGCGCGTGTCAACGAGAAGGATGTTTTCGCGCTTAGCTCCTAACTTCACCATCAATTCTGCACAAGAGATGGCAGATGCCCCAGCACCAGAGACAACAATTTTTACCTCATCGATCCTTTTTCCAACCAATTCCAAACCGTTTAGTAATGCTGCCCCTGAGATGATAGCTGTCCCATGTTGATCGTCGTGAAAAACAGGGATATCTAATAGGTTCCTTAGGGTTTCTTCGATATAAAAACATTCGGGGGCTTTGATATCTTCCAAGTTGATACCGCCGAAGGAAGGTGAGATCGCCTGGGCGACTTTGATCACAACATCTGGGTCGTGGCTGTCAACTTCGATGTCTATGGCATCAACATCAGCGAAACGTTTGAAAAGAACAGCTTTGCCTTCCATGACCGGTTTGGCAGCCAAGGCGCCGCGATCGCCTAAACCCAGGATAGCTGTTCCGTTGGTCAATACAGCGACAAGGTTCCCTTTGGCAGTATATTCATAACTGGTATCGGGATCTTTTTCGATTTCTAAAACGGGAATTGCGACACCAGGCGTATAAGCAAGGGATAGGTCCCTTTGAGTCAGCATCGGTTTTGTCGGAATAATCGAAATCTTGCCAGCTTTGCCGTTTAATCGATGATATTCCAACGCTTCTTCACGGGTAATTGTTGCCATTTTCTTTCTCCTTCTCCGACAGATTGGAATCCTCAGCCCAATTATACTTGCAGGCGGATATCTTTTCCTATGCTATAATTTTTCATCGTTGAAGCAAATCCAACGCGAAATTTCTAGAGTTCCATCTTTTTTCAAGGCGTTTTTTCGTGGAATCATCAAATCAACCCACCACCCAAATTGAGCCTTCTCTAAACCTAGGCAGCTATTTGCCTATTTCGCTGACATTGATGGTGATAGGCTGGGGTGGGTTGGCTTACTTGGTATTTTTTACTTTGCCAACTCTCAGTATGCGTTGGTTGTTCTATTTCTTGGCAGTTTTGGCTTTTACAGGCACAGCAATGCCAATCATTGCCTTTTTGCATCTTCGCTTTCCGGGAAAAAATCCTGTGGCAGTGAGCAGTATTGTGCGTCAAGCTTTATGGGTAGGGATCTACTTTCCCACGTTGGCATGGTTGCAAATTGCGCGCGTCCTTACGATGGGATTGGCGATTTTCATCGCTTTATGCTTCTTTGTAATCGAAGTAGCATTGACTTTACGGGAACGCAGTCTCTGGACGACACCGAAAAAAGAAGGCGAATGAAGCGGTGGACGCAAGACGCTCTCTCCCCTCCGTTGAGAAAATCCTCCAAACAGATACTTTGAAAACCCTATCCCAAGTCTATGGGCGGCGTTTGACGGTTTTTGCAACGCGTCAGATCTTGGATGAGGCTCGTAGGGTTATTGCTCAGAGCAGCGTGGTTCTGAGTGAGAGCGAGATTGTTAGGTCAGTCGAAGAACAGTTGATCGCGCTAACCACCCCTTCGTTAGTGCCAGTGATCAATGCGAGTGGGGTCATCCTTCATACCAACTTGGGTCGAGCCCCGCTGAGCCGAGATGCAATGGAGGCGGCTTTTACTATCGCTTGTGCCTATTCCAACCTAGAATATGACCTCGAAAAGGGAAAGAGAGGTAGTCGACTCATCCATGCTGAGAAGCATTTGTGCCAATTAACGGGGGCAGAAGCAGCATTGGTTGTAAATAATAACGCAGCGGCGGTTTTACTCTCTCTTGCAGCACTTGCGCAACGCCGTTTTGTGGTTATTGCCCGCTCCCAATTGGTTGAAATTGGCGGTGGTTTTCGTATCCCGGATGTGATGCGTCAATCTGGAGCACGATTGCTCGAAGTAGGAACAACGAATCGGGTCAACTTAGAAGATTATCGTTCTGCGTTGGATCAAAAACCGGCCTTATTTTTAGTGGCTCATCGCTCGAACTTCAAACTGATCGGATTCACCGAGGAGCCCAGTCTAATGGAAATAGCTGAGCAAGCTCACGAAGCTGGTATCCAATTAATGGTTGACCTTGGTTCAGGCGCTCTATTGGATACGGCAGTCTATGGTTTAGCTCATGAACCGACTGTTTTTGAGGTCCTACAGCAAGGGGCGGATTTGGTCTGTTTCTCCGGGGATAAGTTGCTGGGAGGTCCTCAAGCGGGCATTATCGTAGGGAAGAAGGACTTAATTGAAAAACTCCGCCGCCATCCACTCGCTCGGGCGGTTCGAGCGGATAAAATTGCGCTGGCAGCTTTATCTGCTACTCTCATGCATTATCTTAAAGATAAAGCCATCGAAAAAGTGCCAATTTGGCACATGATCTCGCTGGGATTAGACGATATCCGTCATCGTGCCCAACGATGGCGGGATCAACTGGGCGAACTTGGATTAAATAGTGACGTCATCGAAAGTGTTAGTGCTGTCGGAGGCGGAAGTTTGCCGGGAGAATGTTTACCCACTTACCTTTTGTCAATCAATGTCAAATATCCAGAAAAGTTCTTAGGCAACTTAAGAAAAAACGTGCCCCCAATCATCGCCCGCATTGAACAGAATCGGGTTGTTTTTGACCCACGGACTGTTTTTCTCGAACAAGAAGAACAACTAATAGCTGGAATAGTAGCGCAAAAAGGACAGATTGAATGAAACAGGATCTCGATCGGTTGATGCATGAAAACAATATCGATGGACTCTTTGTGGTCGGGGCGACCCAACACAATCCTGCCATGGTTTATTTTACGGGCAGGGTGCACGTATCCCAAGCTGAATTGATTAAGGTTGTGGATAAGGAACCTATATTGTTTTTTGCTTCTGGGATGGAGCGAGAGGAAGCAGCGCGGACGGGTTTAACAACCCAGTCGATCGAAATCTATCAGCCTCGCCGCTTATTAGAGCAAGCGAATGGGAACGCAATTTTAGCTCGGGCAATGCGCTACCAAAGGATGCTCGAAGATTGTGGGATCCAAAAGGGGAGAATTGCCCTATATGGAATGAGCGATGCCGGGAATGCTTACTCTGTTTTTTCTAGCTTATGTGATTTGATGCCTGAAATAGAGATTGTTCCTGAGGCAGAACATGCCTTGTTAGGTCAAGCTATGCTAACCAAAGATGAACAAGAAATCGAACAGATTCGCCGCATGGGCGAAACTACAATCGAGGTGGTTGGTCTAACGGCTGAATTTCTTAGTAGCCATGACGTTAGGAATGGCTTTTTAGCCAAAAAGAACGGCGAGATATTGTGCATCGGTGATGTAAAACGACAAATCAATCTCTGGTTAGCAGAGCGCGGAGCAGAGAACCCCCATGGTACGGTGTTTGCAATTGGTCGAGATGCTGGTATCCCTCATAGTTCAGGCATCGATACCACCCCCCTGGCGTTGGGCAAAACCATTGTTTTTGATATCTTCCCCTGTCAAGAACAGGGTGGGTATTACTATGACTTCACCCGCACTTGGTGTTTGGGTTATGCTTCTGAAGAAATCCAAGCGTTATATGAGGATGTACATGAAGCTTATCAAAGGATGGCTGCCGCCCTAGAGATAGATGGGTTGTGTTCAGGTTATCAAAAAATGGTGTGTGATTTTTTTGAAGGGCGCGACCATGTTACGGTTCAGTCCAATCCCACGACAGAGGAAGGGTACGTGCACAGTTTGGGCCATGGTGTCGGTTTGCAAATCCATGAGCGGCCCTGGTTCGGTTCAAACGCAACGGAGAAAGATAAGTTAGCTGTGGGATGTGTCTTTACGATTGAACC
>CAKZNJ010000143.1 GCA_937129505.1 uncultured Anaerolineae bacterium
GCCTGGCCCAAAAATGCGAAGATTGGGAATTTCTGATAAACGATCCAAGGCATATCGCACCATTGCATGTTCATGATGTGCAATAGCATCCATTCCGACCGCGCGAAGATAATCCACTGCCACCCCTAATCCAACGGCTTCTGCAATAGCAGGTGTACCAGCTTCAAACTTATAAGGAAGCTCATTCGGCTTAAATGAACCAATAGTTACTCTCTTAATCATGTCACCGCCACCAAGGAATGGTGGCATCTTCTCTAATAAATCTCGTTTGCCGTACAATACGCCAATGCCTGTCGGACCTAACATTTTATGTCCGGAAAACGCCATAAAATCAACATCGAGATCTTGTACATCGACGCGAAAATGGGGCACCGATTGAGCGCCATCAAGAAGCGTAAGCGCCCCCACCTGATGAGCTTTCGCGATCATTTCTTTGGCAGGATTAATCGTGCCAACCACATTCGACATGTGAGTAAAAGCAAAGAGTTTGGGCTTGAGTTCGAGCTTGCGTTCAAAATCAGCTTCATCGAGTAAACCTTCTTCAGTCACAGCAACATGATCAATCTTAATTCCCTTGTTTTCAGCTAGTATGTACCACGGCACTAAATTGGAATGGTGTTCCATCTCCGTCAACAGGATCATATCACCTTCCTTCAATTGGCTTAGCCCCCATGAGTAAGCAACCAAGTTAATAGCTTCGGTTGTATTGCGCGTAAAGATAATCTGACGGCTTGAAGGGGCATTGATAAACGAACGCACTTTATCTCTCCCTCGTTCATAAGCCGCAGTCGCTTCTTCTGCCAATACGTGTATCCCTCGATGAATGTTTGCATTGTATTGGCGATAATAAGCATTCATCGCTTCAATAACCGCTGCTGGTTTCTGACTCGTAGCGGTTGAATCGAGATAGACAAGAGGGACGCCAGGTCTTACCTGGCGTCCTAATACTGGAAAGTCTTCCCGAATTTTTTTGACATCGAGCTTTGTCTCAACGAATCGGTGCGCCATAGTTCTTTTTTACCCAGATGCTTTAACACGTTTCCGTTTTCGTGGAAACCGAATATTGTGAGAGTCTTTCGGACACCATAAAACCCGGTCGGGTACCATCCATCCATCAGTGAGATAGACATTTTGTTGGAATTGGACAGCTACCATTTTCGGATCAACTTGAACAACCGTCCCTAATAACCAATCTCGAACACGGTTGCCATTCCGTTCATGATCGCAATAAACCTCAACCATGTTCCCAACCTCAAAGAGCTCATCCGAGTCTGGTGCTCTGGTGAAATGTAACTCTGCCAATTGCCACCTCCTGCACTCAAGATCACTTGTTAAGGATCAAATCCCTAATTATTTACAAAGCATTCAAACTTATATTTTACCCTATTTTTTGCTTGATTGCAGAGCGGAATCGTTGGCGAACGCCTTCATAAGGCACCCGTTCCATGATAGGTTCAAAAAAACCTTCCACAACCACGCGGATGGCTTCTTTTCGAGCGATCCCTCGGCTTTGTAAATAAAAGAGTTGCTCTTCTTCTAGCTTCCCAACGGTTGCTCCGTGGGTGCACCGAACATCATCTGCCATGATCTCCAAACCAGGAATCGAATCGGCGCGTGCTTGAGAACTGAGCGTCAGGTTTCGATTAGCTTGATACCCGTCCGTCTTTTGAGCGCCAGGGGCGACATAAATCATGCCTTGCCAAACCGAACGACTCCGATCCTGTAAAGCACCTTTGAAAAGCAGATCGCTAGTGGTATACGGAGCAAAGTGGTTTTGTTGCGTATCATGATCGAGATGTTGGCTGCCATTGGTAAAGTAAAAACCGGACATTTTCCCGGTTGAACCCTGACCAACCAGATCAATTTCCATGAAAGTTTTCGTGAGCTGACTGCCTACTGAACCAAAGATCCAGTCTAACGTACCATCGCGTTCCACTCTAGCACGTTCATGAGTGAAATTCCAGACATCAGTTCCCCAGGACTGCATCTCGACAAAAGTCAAATGCGCTCCCTGTCCAACGTGGATTTCAACGATACCAGCGTGAAAACTCTGCCCTTCGCTTTGATCCGGCGAGGCGACCTCATGAACGAATGTCAATTCCGCATCGTCATCCACCCAGACAAGCAACCGGGTAAAACGCGCCATTCGAATGCCCGGTGACCAGATAATACTGTGCACCGGTTGTTTCAAGCGAACTCCCCGAGGAACATAGATCACCACACCATCATCTGCAAAGGCTGTTGCTAGCGCAGCAAATTTACCTTCTTCAGGGCGTACAATTTGCCCCATATGGTTCATCAGAAGTTCGCCATATTTCTTTTGCGCCGTTCGCAAATCAGAGAACACAACCCCTTCCTTCTGCCAATCTTCGTTAACTAAAAGGGAAGTGT
>CAKZNJ010000144.1 GCA_937129505.1 uncultured Anaerolineae bacterium
CGCACGCTTGCGATCACCCTCACCCGCATTGCCAACGACCTGCGCTTGCTCGCTTCGGGACCTGCCACGGGGTTGGATGAGATTCGTTTACCTGCCGTACAGCCAGGTTCGAGCATTATGCCCGGCAAGGTCAACCCCGTGATCGCCGAGATGCTGAATATGGTCCTGTACTACGTGCAGGGTTTGGATCACAGTGTTGCGCTGGCAGCTCAGGCTGGTCAATTGGAGTTAAATGTAATGATGCCGCTCATCGGCCATTGCCTGTTTGAAATGATGCACTTGCTTATTCGCTCCTTGACGGTCTTTAATGAGAAATGTGTCGTGGGCATTCAAGCCAACCGGCCTAAAGCTGCGGCGTGGTTGGAAAAGAACGCCATTCTGGTCACGGCGCTTAACCCTCTCATCGGATATGCCGCTGCCGCAGCCTTAGCCAAGGAAGCCAGCACCCAAAACCGCTCGGTGCGAGAGTTGGCGTTGGAGAAGGCGCGACAGGGACAGTTGTTTCATCGGGAGAGCGGCCATAGCATTGGCGAACAGGAGATCGAAGCCGCCTTGGCCGATCTCTGGCGGATGACCGAAGGGGGCATCTTTGAGGTAAGCGGCGGGGGAGGATAAAGCTCGTGCACGTTTGCCTCTGGTATAATCAACCCTGTGGCACGCAAAAAGAATCCTGAGGACCTAACCGAAGAAGAGTTGCGCTGGCTGCTGATCGAGAAGCGACGCACAGCGCGATTGGAGCGTTTACAACATTATCGACGCAGCGGTCGCACGATTTCGATTCTGCCAGATGAAAGTGCTCTAGCCATGCAACCGCTTCGTTCGTCTGTGGAAGAGATTGTCCTCGATGAGCAAAGCGCAGCAAACCCCAAAGCGCGCCGCCGTAAGGCATTGGATGCCTTTTTATTGTTTATCGAAATCGTGGCAGTGGCGGGTTTTCTCTTTGTCCTTTTCAATGGTTTGAGTCTGATTCGGGAGTTGAATCGCGAGGTGGCGGCTGCGTTGGAACAGCCTACCCTCACCCCAACGCCGCTGCTCATGGCGGTTGTTTTGCCATCTGGCCATACACCTCCCAATTCCATTGGCGGCGCTCGTCCAAACGAGGCTGAAATCCCCGAGCACCTCCGTCCGATTGTGCAATCACTTGCCAGTTTGCCCCTGCCGACCCCAAGCCCACAGCAGGCGATCCGCATTCAGATTCCCGCCATCAAAGTTGATGCGCCGGTCGTGCAAGGGGACGGATGGGAACAACTCAAGAAGGGCGTTGGGCAAAGTATCGGGACGCCAAACCCAGGCGAAACGGGGAATATCGTCCTTTCGGCACATAACGACATTTTTGGCGAGATCTTTCGTGACCTCGATAAATTGCAGCAAGGCGATCAGGTGATCTTATATACCAGCCAACGCTCCTTCACCTATGTGGTTGTTTCGACCCAAATTGTAGAGCCGACCGCTGTTGAAGTAATGGCTCAGACAAGTGAACCGATCGTCACCCTCATCTCGTGTTATCCTTATATGGTTGATAATCAACGCATCGTCGTCGTGGCGCGTTTGCAAAACGGCGGTTGATGTGATCCTGCCTTGGAGTGATAAAGTATGAGTAAGAAATCCAAACGATCCTCTCGCAGCTCGAGCACCCACAGCGGTGTTGCCCAAACCTCTGTGATAGCTACGCCCATCCCCCAAAGCGCCCCTGCCGGCGGGCGCAGCGGTGAAAAAGGGTTCAACCCCGATTACTCGGATGTCATCAAAGACCTCAAGCGCATTGGAATGCTGGCGGGGACGTTTTTCACTATCATGATCATCTTGTCCTTCTTTCTAAAATAGACAAGCGTTGCAGCTCGCCATTTGCCCGTTAGGTTGGTTTTGGGTATCTGAGCCGCTGGATTAGCAGTTTGGGTGCTAGATTTGTTTTCTCCTGCTGGAGGAAATGGAGCTAAACTCCCGTCCACGTTGGTCAACGCCGACCAAGTTCACGGTCAGCTTAATGATGGTGGCTGTGGGGGTTTATTTGCTCTTTCGATTTAGCGCTGTTTTACCACCTCTGATCTTGGCGTTCATGTTGGCTTACGTCTTGTCCCCCTTGGTCAACCGCATGCAGGGAGGGATGCGCTTACCCCGCAGCCTTGCCATCTTCATCGCCTATCTGCTGCTGCTGGGTGCCTTGGCAGTGTTGGCTTATCTGATTGTCCCTCCGTTTATTGAGCAGATGAGCGGCTTAGGAGGCGACATTCAACGGTTTGTGCGTAGCTTTGAGACGTTTCTTGGGCGGCGATGGGTGATCGGCGGTTGGCAAATCAACCTTCAAACATTGATTGAACCGTTGCGCCAAGCGGTGCAAACTTTGATCGAACAGATCATGACGAACACGGTTAATATCTTGGCGGACGTGCTGTCTTCGATGGTGTGGGTGATCTTTGTTGCTGTCGTCACCTTTTATTTGATCAAAGATGGGCAGAAGTTCAATCGTTGGCTGGAAGGACTGGTGCCACCTGCCTATCGCTTAGATTATTCCCTGCTCAAGGAAGAAATCAGTCAAATTTGGGCGGCTTTTTTTCGCGGCCAACTGGCGCTTGCCGGCGTGGTGACAATTATCTTCACCGTTGTCTGCGTCGGCTTGGGCTTGCCTTTTCCGCTGGCAATGGCTATATTTGCCGGGGTGATGGAGTTCTTGCCCAGCCTTGGACATGGCATTTGGCTATTCGTCGCTTCTTTGTTGGCTTTTTTTATCGGTTCGACATGGTTGCCCTTGCCCAATTGGATCTTTATGTTGCTGGTGATTGGTTTGCATCTGGTCTTTGAACAATTTGACCTCAATTATCTAATCCCCCGCATCATCGGCCGCAACGTTCATCTTCCGCCGTTGGTTGTCATCTTAGGCATTGTGAGTGGTGCCTTGCTGGCGGGCGTCTTGGGCATCTTCCTCGCCGCTCCTACAATTGCCAGCTTAGGGGTGATTGCTCGCTATATCTACGCGAATCTTTTTGATTTAGATCCCTTCCCCATGATTGGTAGCTCTCCGTTGCCACCCCCGACCCTGCGCTGGTGGCAGCAAGCAAAGGGGAAGACTCCGCTTCAACTCACCAACTCCACTGAAAGGGGAAATATGCCATGACGGTCTTGCCCGAGTCTGAACCTTCTAGCTCACCGAAGTGGGGCGCTACAACCAAGCTGATTGTCGGCCTCTCTCTGGTAGCAATTTTTGCTTTGCTGGTGATCCAATTTCGCCATTTAGTTGGGCCGTTAATCCTCGCCTTTATGCTGGCGTACTTGCTTTATCCCGTGGCATCATGGTTGAGCAGTGTGGTAAAAGTCCCGTGGCAGACGGCCGTCACTCTCATATACGTTCTCCTGTTTTTAATCATCCTCACCCTCATTACGCTTTCTGGGTTGGCGGTGATTCAACAACTCCAGAGCTTGTTCAACTTTTTGCAGAACAGCCTGAAGAACTTTCCCCAGTTTTTAGAGCAGCTCTCGCAGCAGACCTTCGTCTTTGGTCCCTTTCAATTTAGCCTTGCCCAATATGATTTGCCTGCCCTTGCCAATCAGGCGCTTTCGATTGTGCAACCGCTGCTCGGTCGGGCTAGATCGGAAGAGCACA
>CAKZNJ010000145.1 GCA_937129505.1 uncultured Anaerolineae bacterium
CAGGAAAGACTCGGCGGCATAGTTGATGGCTTCTTTTGCAAGGCGCACCGCTAGCGGCGCCCGATTTGCAATTTCACTGGCTAATTTCAGAGCGGCGGAGAGAAGTTCTTCGGTTGGTACGACTCGATTGACCAAACCGTATTGCAGCGCTTCTTGAGCGGTTAGCGTGCGGTTATTGAGAATCATCTCCATCGCCAGCGCCTTTCCAACGATGCGGGTTAAGCGTTGGGTACCCCCTGCACCAGGGATCACACCGATGGTTATTTCTGGTTGTCCAAAGCGCGCCGATTCAGAAGCAATGATCATGTCGCAAGAGAGCGCCAACTCACATCCGCCGCCTAAACACCACCCACTCACAGCGGCAATCACCGGTTTCCGAATCTGGCGCATGCGATCAAACTGCCCTACCATATCTCGTTGGAACATCTCCAGCGCCGAAGCATCAGCCATCTGTTTGATGTCAGCTCCCGCGGCAAAAGCACGGTCACTGCCCGTAATCACAACCGTTCCAATTGAAGGGTCTTGATCGAACTCCTCCAAGGCATCCATCAATTCATGTAATAAGGTGTCATTTAATGCATTGAGGGCTTCTGGGCGATTCAGCTTCACCAACCCTACTTTGTCATGTTTTTCGCACAATATCGTTAGATATATGCTCATCCCGCTCCTCCTGACTAATAATTTTTCCCTTTCGCTAGAAATCTTGACAACTTCTCCTTGGGATTTCCTACGCAAAAACCATACGCTCAAATGAACGGCTTAGTTAAATTTTACTCTCAACCGAGAGATCATAGGTTGGGTGGCAGCCTCAATCAAATTTTGACATTGACAGAATCTTATGATAAACTCCCGCTCAGTATGTTACCCATCTATGACTTAACCACTGCCCAGCAGACGATTTTGCGTCGCACTTCGCTCGATCAACAGGAGATTCCAAGCGAACTGCTTGACAACATCGAAAGATTGTTTGGGGAACGCCTCACACCCACCCAAGCGGTACAGCGTATCCTAGAAGATGTTCGCCTGCATCGCGATCAAGCGTTAAGACGCTGGACAGAACGCCTCGATCAGGTTTCGTTACAAGAGTTTCGCGTTCCAGACTCTGTTATCCAACAAGCCGTACAAAATTTGCCGCAGAAAACCCTGCAAGCTTTAAGGGAAGCCGCTCGGCGCATTGAGGATTTCCATCGCCACCAACCACTTCACACTTGGCTGATACAGGGAAAAGAGGGCACCCTTGGTCAACTGATTCGCCCCCTTACGCGTGTCGGTGTTTATGTACCGGGCGGCAGCGCCCCCCTGCCCTCCACCGTTTTGATGACAGCCATCCCAGCTCGGGTTGCCGGCGTAGCTGAAATTGTGATGGTCACACCGCCAGGGCGCCGCACAGGAGAGATTCCGCCGGTCACCTTGGCAGCCGCAGCCATTGCCGGCGTTAATGAAGTGTACCGAGTCGGCGGAGCTCAGGCGATCGCTGCCCTCGCATACGGCACAGAAAGTATCCCTCCTGTTGACAAAATTGCCGGGCCCGGCAACCTATTTGTCACCCTTGCCAAGCAACAAGTCTACGGGCGCGTTGGTATTGACGGCTTAGCTGGCCCGACCGAGACAATGATCATCGCCGACGAATCGGCAAACGTGGAATGGGTGGCAGCGGATTTGCTCGCTCAAGCGGAACACGATCCCTTGGCAGCGGCAATTTTACTCACCCCCTCACCTGCCGTTGCTGAAGCGGTGCAGCATCAGTTGGCTTTGCAGTTGGAAGGCGACCACCGCTATGCAGCTTTATCCCGCGAGGGCATTTTGTCAATCTCTTTAAAGAACAAGAGCGGCATTATCTTGACCGAGAACCTAAATCAAGCAATCGAAATCGCCAACCAATTTGCCCCAGAACATTTAGCGCTAGCCGTAGCAAATCCTTGGCAATGGATCGAGAAAATTCACGCGGCGGGGGCAATCTTCGTTGGCGAACATTCTTACGAGGTTTTAGGGGATTACATCGCTGGACCTAGCCATGTTTTGCCAACCGGCGGAACCGCACGATTTGCCTCTTCGCTGAGCTGCCTTGATTTCGTACGCGTCATCGGCTTAGTCGCCCTAGACCCTGAAACGAGCCGCAGCCTTTCGCCATTGGCAGCCGAGATAGCTCACCAAGAAGGGCTGGATGGGCATGCAAATGCTGCCCTAAGACGTCAGGAATGATCACAAGATCGGCGTCCAACCCACCTTATCGGGAATTTAAGTCATCGGCTGTCTTATCCAGCAACTCAGCTAAGGAAGGCACTTGATCAATAGAGAAATACCACGCCACTAATTGGCGGCTAGCATCGCTGACCGCCCAGCGCACCGTACCCCAAGAAGCCCCTAGCGGCTCGTTGGTTGCAAGAGGTAGATAAGTAAGGGTAACGCGGTAGGCTGGAGGTAAGCGCGTCTCGTTTTGCAACGCTTCGCCCACATCCCTGCGCAAAGGCAAGCCCAATGTCTCTTCCACCAACTGCTGTTGGATTTCTTTTTGCAAGAACCACTTGACAAACAACCAGGCGGCTAACTGCTCTTGCGCGGAGGACTGAAGCAAGACAAAATCCGTGCCAACCACAACCAGCGCTCCCTCTCCGCTTGGGGTTGGAAAAGGCAACACTGTCCATTGATCATACCCTGAGGGAGAGTCAACTTGGTGGGTTACTGAATCGAATTGGGCACTCTGGACAGGTACAAACAAGGCACGTCTTTGAACAAAAGCTTCAAGGGGGTCAATGTCGCCGGCACTGAGGGTGCAGCCAAGGTCGTAAAGCTTACGCAGGTAAGCCAACGCATCTTTAATCTGCGGCGTATTGAACTCGTACTTTCCCTCATCACCGACCCAGACCTGAGCGCCGAAGGCTTTGAACCAGCCCAGAATGGTTGGATAGTCATGGCTAAAGTAATACCCCTTTGCCTCCGCCTCATTGCTCCCCTCAGCCTTAGCCGGCACCGAACAGGACTGTTGTTGAAACTCTGCCACTGTTTTAGGTGCCTCAGAAAAACCCAATTCCCTTGCCCAAGTAGCATTGTAAAGAAGAACCTGAGCTACTCGTCGCATCGGAATTCCCCATTGCCCACCATCAACTTGACTAGCTTGCCATAGATTCGGGTAATACTGTTCGATTTCGGCTTGCGGCGTACCCCATTGAACATCCCCGATGTAGAGAGACCAATCTACCAGAATTGAACGCTGTTGATTCCAGCGCAAGGCATGATACAAAGGAGCGACCGCCAGATGCGGTAAATTTCCCTGTTCAAGCGACGCTTCTACGCGCTCATTGAGCAGATCGACACCGCTAATCGCTTCAACTTGGACGCTGATCCCCCATTGGTTTTGGCGAGAAAACTCATTTGCCAGCCGATCGATCACCGCTCCGATTTGTCCCCGATAGGGATGCCAAAAGCGGAGTGTCACTCCCTTTAGCTGTTCTTCATCCAATTGGATAGCGCTCGTTGGGGAGGGGGTGAGCGTTGGTCGGGGTGGTTGGGTAGCTGTGGGGACAAGAGAAGCGGTCGCTGTAGGGGTCGGGGTCGGTAGATGTAGCGGCGTACAACCAGCCCAAAAACTGATTACGAGAATGCTAACCAACAGGCGTCCCAGCGATTTGATCCGTGACTGAACAGCAACTCCCATGGATTTTCCTGCGACAATGATTGCGTTCAAGTGTACCACAAACGTTTCGTCGAGTTTTGGTGTAATCGTTAGAACCTCCGACGCCATCTTCGATAAAGCATTTGCATTATTTAGTTGCAATTCGCCCCATTAGCGATGTACTGTCAATAACGGCTCTAGGATAGACCAAAGTGAATTTGTAAGATTACACCCAAGAGCAATCCCTGCCCTCTCGAAAAAAGAACCTTCTAGGATTGCTAGGAGATAGCTCTCATACGAAGGGAGGCAGTGCAGTTGCAGTGGCAGT